>CALWNT010000110.1 GCA_944382885.1 uncultured Clostridia bacterium
ACGAGGCCATTAAGGGGCTGGCAAAAAGAAAGAAGGCGGACGGGTATGAGTAACGCCATGCAGTCTTTTCTTTATGGCCTGGCGTCCATTGCATTTGTGGCAGCCATTATAGCTCTGTGCTCCGGCGTGAAAGCGGCGGTGAAAAAATACTTAAAAGGCGGACAAAACCATGATGATCAACAAACGGCTCATCGGCACGGTAGCTGAGAGCAAAAAATATATCGCCGGGAACGTCGTTTTGCAGTGGTCCACTATACGGATTGCGGATACGGTTTATTCTGTTAAACATGGAATACTGAGATAAAGAAAGAGGTGTATAGATGAAATTAAAACAGTTGATATTTCTGGTTTTGGGCTTTCTGTGTTTGGGGTTGGGCTGCATTGGCGTGGCGCTTCCTATCCTGCCCACGGTGCCATTTTTCCTAGCGACGGTGTTCTGTTTTGCCAACTCCTCTCAGAAACTGCACGACTGGTTTGTGAGCACTAAACTTTACAAAAAACACCTGGAATCCTTTGTAAAGAAAAAGGGGATGACAGTACAGACCAAGCTGAGCATCATCATCCCGGTGACACTGGTGATGGGATTTGGATTTTTTATGATGACACGGGCAAATGTGTTAATTCCCAGCGCCATTCTAGCTGTCGTTTGGCTCTGCCATATCATCTATTTTGTATTTGGAGTGAAAACAATCCATAAAGGGTATGACGAAAAAAATATTTCAATTTAGCAGCTAAAAAGAAATCAACGGACATAGAAGCATCTATATGGGTAAAAATCCCGTGTATATGCTTCTTTTTTGTGTTATCGATGCAGATGTGTTAATTTTCTTGTATTTTTGCTCCTCCTTCACCATATTCCTGATACCATCATTTATTTAGTGAGAAGCATTGCAAGAAGAAATTCAGTAAGTTGCGAAAAAGAAATGGGTGTGCAGTCCTTCGTCAAAAGTCCAACAAGACGGGCATCTGCTGCTCTTCTGCAAAACACATTGCTTACCAGAACATCGAGAAAGCAAACTTAGCCAGCGACTCGGTGTCATACTGGGTATGCTCCGGAATCTCTGCTTTATGATACGCCCCTCCAGACCTACGGCATCATCCGCCGGATAACCTTCTGTTTCGGTTCAGCCTAGAATAATGTTCTCATCAGCCTGCCATTCCAGTTGATTCAGTTTCTCCAGCTTTTTCCGAAGTCCGTCGATTATGCCAATTGTGGCTGTATCGTTAGTAGGAAGCGGCCCTTGGAACAGGAAGCCGTCCGACAAAGAAATCCATCAGGTAGTTCCGCGAAACAGCGACCAGCCCTATTCCTTATCTTTCGAGAGGTGGGCAATGATGGGCGCTCTATGAAATCTCAGCCTTTCTCCACAGTGGGCGGTACAGGTTCCTCGTATGTACGGCAGGCGGCACCAGCAGTATGGTACCAAAAACGTCCCAGTCTGGCTTGTCAATGTAATAAGGCTTTTCTTGCCTTCCGGCCATGGTGTATAAGGCTTATGTCCCGGCACCGCAATTGCTGTAAGAAGCTGATCTCGCCAGTTCTTCATATAAACTCTGTATTGTATCTTTGCTTTTTGAAGACACAACTGCGTGGTCATACAAATATCATTTAATCGAAATCCGTCCAAATTAGGTGTTTCCCACAGTGGAGGCACTGGAACAAATAGCACTGCTGATGCCCGCCGTTGACGGATTCCCGAATCATCAAGGGCGGAACCCTAACGCCGTCATGACAACAAAGGCAACCAAAACAGGGATGATGTATATCAGGACTTTCAATGGATTTTTCCCTACATCATATTCGGAAAAGACATGTTTTGGAGTGTAGGTGTAGTACAAATACAGAGTGCGAGGCGGTTTCATACCGGAAAGAACAAGATGTTTCGTTCTGGTTACCCCATCCACGGTGTATTCATAGATACCGATATACAATCGGTTTGCCGTTTTTCCCTCCGGCTCCCGGTTTTTGTACCGGTATTTTTTCAAGGTGCCCAACACGACATGTCCCGCTTTTCTAGCCCGTTTCAGTTTCTTTTCACCTTCGGCAAACAGGATGCCCTTGGTACATAATATGATCTCAATGATAAAGGTCACAACCGCTGCCAGCACTCCCAGCCAGACAGCAGGGCCGTAACTAGCAAGCGCTTCAATGGCCTCAGAAATAGTCATGCGGTCATTCATCTTACATCTTCCTTTCAATCCCACCAGAAGTACCAAACTGTGGATCGCCGCAGCACATCGGCCAGAGCACCAACGGTGGCTTCCTTCGGGACTTGGTTAATCACATCGGGGCAGAAGCCGTATAATTCCACCTCTGTATCCATAGCCTTATTTTCGAAAATGGGGGTCAGAAGGCCAAAATCCAGTTCGTCATGGGTCATGGCAGCGGGCACCGCGCCATGCTGCTCGAACCAGTATTTCGCCACTGCCATCAACTCCAGCGTGTTAGGACATTCATTCCAGCCACCAAGGGCAAATAGGCAAAAATTTCCCAAGGATTCTTCAATGGGATTTTCGCTAGAATGAGAGGATAGGTCATATTGTTATCGGAATTCCAGTAGTTTGAAAAACAACGGTTATTATATCCGCCCTCCATCTTGCCCAGGATTTCTTCCTCCCAGTCCATCTCATCATCTTCGGCTTCTTCCTTACGCTGACTAATAAGCTCTTCAAGGACTTCCTTGTTGTGATAATAATAGGCGCGTCCCAGCTTTCTGACATCAGCTCGTAAAGATCCAGTTGATCCTGTTCGGATTTTTCCTGTACCACGTTGGAATGGTGCTCCAAAATCAGATCATCCTCTTGGAGAAACTCTCGCAGCATCGCGGCGTTTTGTTCCAGGATATTTAAAAGGGGAGCGGTAAAAATGATTCTAGTTTTCTGATGCCGGACGGCATGGTTCAGGGCATAGCGGAGAGAACTGAGCGTTTTTCCTCCGCCGGTTGGAATATCAAGCCGATATATGCCTCCCACCAGTTCACCCGCTGCCCGGCACTGACGGGAAATTTCCCTTCGTACCCGTTGAACAGGGGTTTCTGCTGGCAGGGTTTCCAGCTTCTTTTCCACCCGCAGAAGCAATCACTCCCAGATAACCGGTCTTGGTTCTGGGTAAACGGGAAGGCTTCGGTGATTCATATACTGAGCAGTATCCTGACGATCACCTTGTATCACCGAAGAAAGAAGCAATCGGGCCAATAGGCCTAAATGAAAGAAGATTTCGGTGTTGTCTTGATTGACCTGACGGTTTGCCCATTCATAAATAGGACTGAGCTCTTGGTGGACTTGTTCAAATCGCGTGCGCAATTTCTGCTCGTCCGCGCACTGTTCCAGAAATTCCTTCAATGCTTCCTGATAAAGTTTCTCATCCCAGTTTAAACGATGGTAAAAGCCGGAGCGATGCTGCTGGTCCACACAGTCATACAATCCGTGATGAGCACCGGATGCATAGGCCAAAAGTTCAGCGGTCATGTCTTGAAACGAGGAAAATGTATCAATATTGTGGAATTGTTCCAGAAAAAATCGGGCTGCCCCGTGGGTGTGAATGACGGAACCTGGCCGGACTGTCTTTCCAGCTGCGGCACTTTCCAGGTATGTTTTGAATGAAATCGTAAACTTCCCCATATCGTGAAGCAGCCCCGCAAGATACCCAGTCTCGCCAAGATGGATGTCCTGCAAGCATTCTTTTGCTGTTTTTGCAGTATTTCGACAGTGCTCCTGTACAGATTGAATCTCAAAGGAGTTGTTTTCGGTAACCTGAATATGAGC
>CALWNT010000111.1 GCA_944382885.1 uncultured Clostridia bacterium
CCCCGACACGACGGGTTCCTTTGGTACACGCCAAAGGAACCAAAACGTGCCCCTCGCCGGGGAGGCTATACGTATCTTAAAAGTTGGATCCTAACGGAGTACAACGAAAATATTAGTTTCTGCCAAAACACCCTCCAGCACGAGCGATAGACTGAATTTTTCCTTCTTCGCACGGTTAGAAGAATACTTCATAGACCCGTACCAAAGCCCCCGCGGCGACTGAGCGGCGCCCTTTATCCAACCTTTGGGCGAACAAAGGTTGGACGGGGTCTGGGAGCCGGTACTCCCTAATGATTTCTTCTTTCGTTGAAAGAAAGTGATAGAGAAAAATTATTTTAAAATGCAACGATAAATTTCTGTTTATTCACTTACTCCAGTATAACCCCAAAAACAGAAGAAAGAAAACCTCAAAAATAAATAAAAACGAAAATGAGCCAGATAGACTCATTTTCGTTTTTTGTGATGTAATATCCTAGCGTTTATGCGCTCTGTTTCTTTTCCCGCAAAATCCTCTGGATGGTTTTCATAGAAAGAAAATACTTTTCCGCCAGCAGTCGAGTAGAAAATCCGGAAAGAAAATCCCGGTAAATACGATCATTTCGATCCTGAAGCTCCCGGCGGATCGAGGTATTGTCTCCCCAGGACTTTTTCTGAGATTCTCTGCGGGGAATATACAGGATGCCTCCGTCTATGTATTTCTGAACTTCCTTTAACAGCGACGGAGGAAGAATATGGTCTGCCTTTTGATAGCTCATGATGCTCTCCTAATCTAACTTTGATGGTGAATAAACCGATGGATCATTAGGAACAGCAAAAAGCTATTGTGAGGTCAAATAAAATTGAGATAGACACACTGCAATAGCTTTTGCTATACAGCGATGTAAGATGGTACTAACAAAAAAATCCCGTTCCTTTCTATCGATTACTATTTTTTAGCTTTTCCGCTTCTGCGGAAAAACCAGTCTTTTAAATGCTTTTTCTGATTTTTCACCTGCGCAAGTTTGGCGGCATCCGCTTCCGCGTAAGCCTGCCGGTACAGCATTTCCTGAGAGTTGATCGTAACAGAACCTGCCTTTTGATGGACATATGTCCCGTCGGGAAGCTGAGCCCGTGCCTTGGTATTGTCCCGGAACATCACATCCAGGATATCCAAAATCTTTCTTCGGATTGGCTCGCTGTAGATCGGAGCAGCTACTTCTACCCGGCGTTCGGTATTCCGGGTCATAAAGTCAGCGGAGGAAATGTAGATTTTCTGCCGGTCGTCTAACCCGAATACCAGAATGCGGGAATGTTCCAAAAACCGGCCGACAATGCTGTAGATTTCGATATTTTCAGTAAGTCCAGGAACGCCCGGCTTAAAACAGCAGATACCCCGCACCAGCATTTTGATTTTTACACCGGCACAGGAAGCCTCAATCAATTTGTCGATTAAAACCTTGTCGGTAACAGAATTCATTTTCAGAAGAATCTGAGCGGGCTTGCCCTCTTTGGCAAAGGCGATTTCCTGATCGATCAGAGCGATCACTTTCGGCTTAAAGCAGAGAGGAGCTACCAGCAGATGAGACACTTCTTCTACCACGGAGCCCATATAGAGAGAATTAAAGACCACGGAGGCGTCAGAGCCGATCTCCTGTTTGGCGGTCATCAGGGAAAGGTCGGTGTAGAGCTTGGCGGTTTTTTCATTGTAGTTTCCGGTTCCAATTTGGGTGATGTACTGGATTTTGTTCCCGATTTTTCGGGTAATCAGCAGGAGCTTGGAGTGCACCTTATATCCCGGAAGTCCATAAATGACGTTGCAGCCGGCCTCTTCCAGACGTTTAGACCAGTCTATGTTGTTCTCCTCGTCAAAGCGGGCACGCAGTTCTACGACAACATCCACTTCTTTGCCGTTTTCCGCGGCGGCAATCAAAGCGTTTACCACCTTGGAGTCTTTGGCAACCCGGTAGAGGGTGATCTTGATGGAGACCACAGAGGAATCAGACGCCGCTTCATTGAGCAGGTCGATGAAGGGTTTGATAGAATTATAGGGATAATGGAACAGAATATCCTTTTTCTCAATCTGGGAAATCATGGATTCCTTTTCATTGATTTGATTGGAAATCTGAGGAGTAAGCGGTTTGAAAAACAGTTCGCTTCGCTTGGAAACCTTATCCTCTAACGCATAGACAAAGGACAAATCCAAAGGGCATTTGTTAAAAAATGCTTGCCCCTCGGAAAGCGTGAACTGCTCACAAAGATAAGAGAGAAACTCCATACTGGATTTTCCCCGGATCTCCAGCCGGACAGGCGCCAGTTTCCGGCGCTTTTTTAAAAGCTCCTGCATCGCGTCCCGGTAGTCGAAATCCACGTCTACCATTTCATCCTCTACATCGATATCTGCGTTTCTGGTAATTCGGAAAATGTTTTTCTCCAACACCTGATGCTTTTCAAATACCTTTTCCGCAAACAGGCAGATGAGATCTTCTGATAAAGTAAACCGAATCTTACCGGAACTGGATTCGGAAGGGAGAAAAATCAGCCGGCCAAAATGTCCGCTGGCGGGAATAATCCCTAAGCGCACCGCACCGCTTTTAGAGGACAAGTGAACCCCTACATAATTTTCTTTATTCTTCAAAAAGGGGAAGGGCTGGCGTTTGTCAATAATCTGTGGGGAGATCAACGGAGCGATTTCCCGATCAAAATACAACGCTAAAAAAGCAAAGTCTTCCTCAGAAAGAGAAGTGAGGTCTACTCGTTCAATCCCCTGTTCCGCCAGCAGTTTCATCACACGGGCGTAAGAACGATCCCTTCTGGGAAGAAGCGTCCGCACGTTATGATAAATATGCTGAAGCTGCTCTTGAGCGGTCATTTTTGTCTTGGAATCCAGTACGGTTTCCTTGAGTAACGTCTGGTCATAAAGGCTTCCAACCCGAACCATAAAGAACTCGTCTAGATTGCTCTGGAAAATCGCCAGAAACCGAAGCCGTTCATAAAGAGGGACGGTTTGGTCTTCCGACTCTTCCAGCACCCGTTCGTTAAACTGAATCCAGCTGAGTTCCCGGTTGGTGTAGACCTTTTTTCTGTCTTCTATTTCGATCATCTTTCGATACATTCCTTTCTGTTAAGTTGATCTATCAAATACCCTTCCCGCACACTGCTTTGGGTATAACGGACTTGTTTGACATGAAAAAATTCGCAGACGGAGAGAAGCGCCGCCATCGCCGGCAGAATGGTTTTCAGACGCTCTGGACATACGCTTTCAATTTTCTGCTTCGCTCTCGGGAGATCCTTAAGAAAGGACTCCAGAAGTTCTTTTAATTCTTCCGGGGAAAATACGGTTTTCCCCGAGGGGAGGAGCATGGTTATGGTTCTCATACTGCCGCCCATAAAATAAAGGGGATCAGAGAATTCCTCTTTGGAAAACCCCGCGGAGGCGATCTCTTCCTGCACATATTCCCCAATCTGCCGAGCCTCTTCCAAGGAAGGAAACGCTCTGCTGACAAATTGCTGGTAGAGCTTCAGCGCACCCAGAGGCAGACTGCTTTCTTTTTGGAGAACCCCTTGTCTTACCGAAAACAGCTGCATGCTGCCTCCGCCCATATCGCCCCCAAGGAAAGCGTCCCCGGCGACTCGTTTCAGGCTCAGAAAATTATAATAAGCCTCTTCTTCTCCGGTGATCGGGGTAATCCTGACGCCGCAGGAGGAATAGACAGAATCCACTATCGCTTTTTGATTGTCAATCTGCCGTAAGGAAGCGGTGGAAAAACACAGCAGTTTGTCACAGTCAAGCTCTTGGGCTGCAAGGCGGTATTGACGTAGAATATGAATGATTTTATCCACCCCTGCTTGAGTGAGGAGGCCTGCACAGATATCATCGATAATATAGGCGTAAGTCGCATCATAGAATACAGATTTGAAGTTTTGACCATTTGTTTTAAAAATCTCCAATTTGATTGTGTTGGAGCCAAGATCGATGAGGCCGATTTTCATGCCAGAAACTCCTTTTATCGGGATTACTTATAAAAATGAAAATAAAATTATTATTATAAACAGTATACCAAATATATTCCCATGAATCAAAGAAAATTTGAATGGTTTATGTAAAATCTTTGTCAAATCAACACGAATTCCGTCTATTCCCATACGAGAGGGCAATTTCTGTCAGAGAAGGACATTTTTCCTGTTAAAATCTATCTAAAATCCCTTTTGACAATCTCAAAAATTAAGGAAAATGCGGATTGACAGTCCTCCATAAACACATTATAATAATTCTATTCACTTTAAGGACGCTCACGAAACGAAAAAACGGCAAGCGGACAGAAGTTTGTGTACCGTCTTTTCGTTTCGTGAGCGTCTTGTTTTCTCAGAATATCAAACATGATTGCAAACCATCGTTTGCAATCATTGGGAAAACCGTCTCGATGATTGTAGGGAGGAAAAAGAATGAATCATGAACTGATTGTCATTTTAGATTTCGGCGGACAGTACTGTAATCTCATTGCCCGCAGGGTAAGAGAATGCGGCGTCTACTGTGAAGTAAAGTCCTATAAAACTCCTTTGGATGAGTTAAAGGCCATGAATCCCAAAGGGATTATTCTGACCGGCGGTCCGAACAGCGTATATGATGAAACGTCACCCAGCTATTCTGCGGATTTAATGGAAAGCGGAATTCCGGTGCTTGGGATCTGTTATGGTGCTCAGCTGATGGCTCATTTGCTGGGCGGAAAGGTGGAAACCGCCTTGACAAGCGAGTTTGGCGGAGCGCAGTTAACTGTGCTTTCTCAGGACAGCCTGCTGTTTGACGGCGCAAAAGAAACATCCCAGTGCTGGATGAGCCACACCGACTATATTGCGCAAGCGCCCAAGGGGATGACCGTGACAGCGCAAACGCCGGTTTGTCCCTGTGCTGCTATGGAGGATCGGGACAGGAGGCTGTATGCGGTACAGTTTCATCCAGAGGTTGCCCACTGTGAGGATGGCATGCTGATTCTGGATAATTTCCTGAAAAAGGTCTGCGGTTGCTCCGGAGACTGGGAAATGTCCGGTTATGCCAAAGATATGATCAAAGCGTTGAGAGAGAAAATCGGAGATAAAAAGGTGCTTTGCGCTCTTTCCGGCGGAGTGGATTCCACCGTTGCGGCGGCGCTGGTACACCGTGCAGTGGGGGATCAGCTGACCTGTATGTTTGTAGACCACGGCCTTTTGAGAAAAGACGAAGGAGATTCAGTGGAAAGGATCTGCTCCAAGCAGCTGAATATGAAGATGATCCGGATCAATGCCCAGGATCGGTTTTTAAGTCGGCTTAAAGGGGTATCTGCTCCGGAAGAAAAGCGTAAAATTATTGGGGAAGAGTTTATTCGTGTTTTTGAAGAAGAGGGACGGAAGCTCGGTAAAATGAATTTTTTGGTACAGGGTACCATTTATCCAGACGTAATCGAGAGCGGCACAGATACTTCCGCTGTCATTAAAAGCCATCATAATGTGGGTGGCCTGCCGGATGTCATTGATTTTGACGATATTGTAGAGCCTCTCCGCCTGCTGTTTAAGGATGAGGTACGGAAATTGGGTATCGAGCTGGGCATTCCGGAAGAACTGGTATGGCGTCAGCCGTTCCCGGGACCGGGGCTTGCTGTGCGCATTATCGGGGAAATCACTCCGGATAAAGTAGCGCTTTTGCAGGATGCGGATGCGATCTTCCGTGAGGAGATCAAAAACGCAGGCCTGGAGCGGGAAATCAACCAGTATTTTGCCGTACTTACTGACATGAGGAGCGTAGGCGTCATGGGGGACGGCAGAACCTATGATTACACCGTGGCCCTTCGAGGCGTGACAACTTCCGACTTTATGACCGCTGATTTTGCAAGAATCCCTTATGATGTATTGGCGAAAGCTTCCAGCAGGATCGTCAATGAGGTGAAGGGTGTCAACCGTGTCTGCTATGACATTACGGCGAAACCTCCGGCGACCATTGAGTGGGAATAAAATGAAACACCGTAAAAACCCAGTGTTCATGCGGGTTTGCGGCGTTCGGAGAAGTCTTTTGATAACAATTTGATAACAGCCATACAAGTGCCATTATTCTTGCAATCCAGTGGTTTGTGGGTTACAGAATAATTGACAAGCGGTTGTGTGGCGGAAGAAATCCATATTAGAAAGCCCTTAGCTGTGGGTAATCACTCATAGCTAAGGGCTTTTTGTGTTTGTTTATCTATTTGGTGGTCTTTGAATTGCTTAATTAAAGTAGGTGAATTTTTTGTGCCATCAAGAATTATGTTCGGAATGTGAAAATCTCAAACTGTTTATAGATTTCATCGATATTCAAGTTGGCTATCTCAACAAGTGAGTATTGTTGTTTTAGATATTTGACAAACTCGCAGCCTAAATAGTAACCAACATCACTATGATTATTATAATTACACCAATCTCCGAAAAAATCTTGCGTGCTTTTATTATCTTTAATGCGTTTTAAATATTCGTACTTTATTTCGCAATTATTTGTTACGCACCAATCAAGCCAACCATTTTTATCTTGATGGTAATGATTATCATCTTGACATAAAATCTGCTCGCATACCATTGCAATTCCTTCCTGATACAATTGCACCAATGATTTTTCGCCATTTGAATGAGTATGTGGATATAAATTTCCATGAGTCTTGTGCCAAATATGACCAATCTCGTGAAATATTAACGCTTGCATATCATCTTTATTTTGCCAGTTTAATTCAATAATTTTTTCAATACCAAGCAAAATAGCATCTCTGCCGTCAAGTGTTGTTGCCCAACCAGCACCGTTACATAGTCCTAAATATAGAATAATATCCAGCTCTATGTCAGACTCAAAAAGTTGACTTATATTGTGGTTAAGCTGTTCAGTTACGGTAATAAAGGAGGTATTTGTTAATGCTGCTGCTTCTTTATTTAGTATGACATTGTTAACAACAGGTGTTATATCTTTATCAAAATCATAATCTTTTGAATCCTGCTCACATTTTTTGCTTAATTCAAAAGAAAACTCTTTCGTGTATTTTCGCCAAGCCTCTATATCAAATATGTTGTTTGGAAAACAATCCTGTATTTTATGAAATGTGTTAATCAGCCGCATATCCCAGTCCTCCTAATACAAAGGGCTTATATCTTTTATTTGTTAAGCTTATCCGTAAACGCTTTGACCATTGCGTCGCTCAGTTCCTGCGAAGGGACTTTCGCCCAAAGCTGTGTGGTATCGTATTTTGGATAATAGTAACACCAGCGGTCATAATCGTCCTTGCTGATTTCACCGGAAGAGAACTTGTCCGCCTACTCTTTCCATGCAGAGAATATTTTAAACATCGTTATGTAATTTGTTCCCATTCCCTTGTCTAAGTGCAAACACACTTCTTCGTCAAGTTCAGTGATTTTAAGAGAAAAAGTCTTCGCCTAATCAAAAATTTTTGCAATTTGCAATTAGATCAAGGGAAAAGGCAAAATCAGAAAAGAAATATCCTTAGTTTAGCTGGACTAATACAGCCGACAGAGGCGCCAGTTCTATCATCTGTCCTGGGGACAGGGCGGTACTGGTTCCGTCCGGAGCTGTCAGCAACGTGCTTTCGTCCTCATAATCCAACGTACACCGCTGAGGCGTTTGCAGATAGTTGACGATTATCTGTGCTTCGCTGCCGTCCGGACTCCGCCAACGGCTGGTAAACAACGAGGGGTAATGGTGGGTCTCGCCGGACGTCAGCGGCAAATCAAACTGGCCTACTCCCAACAAGTCATAGGGCTTTAACATGCGGCCGCAATGCAGATAAGGCTTGCCTGCACCGATACGCCAGGCGTTTAAATTACATACCAGCGTTTTCACAGGCTGCTGCTGTGGATATTCGGCATCCCACGAGGTACCCCAATCCCAGTGAATCTGTCCGTCTTTCGCCAGCACCAGGGTCATCATATCTCCGGCGGTAAAGGAATGAGCAATGCGCAGCAGAATGTTATCGGGGCATTTTTCCCAATCAATTACGTTAGCGACACCGTTTTGATTTCCCATAAAATTATTGATATATTCATGAAAAACATACCCATAGGCAGGCACAGGTTTTGAAAAGGCAAATCCGGCGTTGAAGCGCAGATCGTTAAAAGGAAGATAGGCTACAAAAGGCTCCGCCGCTGCCTCTTCACATCCAATGATCATGTTACTGCCCATCTGCTGCAACGACGCTTCGATTTTCTGGAACAGTTCAATCATGCTGTCGCCCTGCCATTTGCCAGGAGCTGCCGGGTGGCCGTGTCCTTTGGCGTAGCACAGACAGCTGTTTCCGCCCAGATTCTGATCAAAAAATTGTGCGTAATCACAGCCGCTGGAAGCAATTTTCTCGATCTCGCGTACTACAATGTCCCCCACCTTTTGGTTGGCCGGACACATGTCATAGCCATACCGGATGGGATAACCGATGACGTGAGACTGAACGATTTCTTCTTTTGGGGTTTGGCACATCACCTGATCCATCTGCTCCTGTTCGTAGAGCTCTTTGGTTTGATAGGAGGGCACCAGTACACTTTGGGTTGTCCAGCCAAGGCCGCTGCAATAGACCCCCGCCAAATTTCCCTTTTCATGGAGTGCGTCGATAAACTCTTTGAACGCTTTTTCTCCGCCGAACGGAGGCCATACATAGGGCGGCGCCCAGGGAGCCGTTCCCTCCCAATGCATGGGTAGGGCCATAATAGGGCTTTTGAGCTGCTGCTGCAATCCTTCAATATAGGGCAGGCTGTTTTTCAGCGGGAAATAGAGATTAGGTGTCATATCGCCTGTATCTTTGGTGCCGCGTACCGGATAAAGGGCTACCACGGGAGAACGCTCCATCCATTCGGGCAGTTGATCATTTTCGCAGATTTTAGGCGGCAGATGCGCACCGGAGGATTCCAGCCAGCTCCGATACCGTTCGGCAGCGGAATACCAATCGCCGTCAAATACTCCCAGCACCATTTCATAAGGCAGGGTATACGCGCCCTGTACCGCGCCGGGGAAAAGACGATATTCCAGCCGTACAGCGTTTTCGCCATCGTCCATATCATACTCTACCGTCTTTAAATTGGTGTCAGGATCGTGGGCGGCAAAGTAGAGGCTTCCTTTCGGGGAACAATAAGCCATGAACTGCATCGGCGCCGGACCGGGATACAGCCCAGTATAACCATCGCTTTGCACGCCGATGGTTCTGTAATGAAACCAGGTGCGGTTACGCAGTGCGGCATCTTCCACCAGACATCCTTCCGCCATTGGCCAGAACAAAGTGGACTCTCCGCCTGCCGCTAAAAAATCATTTGGTACGCTGATGCGGGGAAACTCCAGCCATTCCAGCCGAAGTCCCGTATCGTTCTGCAATCGATAGGACCAATAGGTCATAGCTTCATCCTTGGGGCAGCGCACGGTCACCCAAACACAGAAGTTCATGCATGCGATGTTTTCAAAAGCGATCTGTACAGTCACATCCCGCTCATTTTCCTCCTGACACAGCGAAACTGCTTCGGCCTGTCCGGCATCTACCTGGATAGCCGTGCCATCTTCCTCGAGCAGCTGGGCGCAGAACAGCGGGCGGATTTGTCCTTGCTGATACAGGAATTCTTTTTCCTCATGTTGCAGTGATAAAAGGGAGCCTGTGGCGTCGTCCAATGTTAAGCAATAGTTGGTGTTTTTTACGATCATATTTTCCCTCTTTTCTCTTTTTCCTCTTTTGGTATACGGATAGAAAATTTACAGATTCATTTTATCCGTAGCTTATCACAGAATGGATAGAAACTCAAGATAGAATCGAGAATTTTTTGCTGTTTTATACTATTTTTTCTCTGGGTAATATGGGAGGGGAGCTAACGTCCTTGCCGTTGGTCACAAAAATAGTAAGCCATCTTGATTGTTTTCGTTTTTTCAAAAAATTTGTATCATAACGCTGAGCGTGTGATCTGGATATTTGTCTTGACCACTCACTCAGGATATGCTTTTGGATAGACCGGGAATACAGATTGTGCGGATTTGAAATGTGTTTTAGGCAGATAGATGCCGGCCGGCAAAAGAAATCAGGAGATTATGTAGGGTACGGTTACTGTGATGCGCGCTGTTCCTTCCATGTAAAACAGGGGAAATTTGGGTGATAATGGATCTGTGCGGAACCGTCAGCCGTTTTTGGGAAGTTTGTTTTGAAAATAGATTCTATTTTGGAGAAAGGCGGGAGAATCCGGTTTGACCTGCCCGGCCAGCTCATTGTAGCGATTGGCTTCTTCCAATCGGCCCATACGATCATAACAAACACATAATTGAAGAGCGGGTACGTATTGATAACAATCAGGTTGGATAAAACCGCCCCGTTTGAAATCCGCTTGACAGTGAAGGGCGGTCTGAAACCAAAAAACAGCAATGTCATATTGGCCGCTATCTAAAAAATAGCTTCCGATTTCACAGCAGATTTCCGCCCGGGGCTTATCATACTCCAATGATTTCAGCAAAGATAAAAGAGCATCTTGAGGAGAATTGAGCTTACGGTAACAGTCCGCCAACAAAAGACAGGCCTCAATTTTGTTTTCCAGCCAGGCATCCGGTTCGGTTAAAAAGAGCTGGAGCTGCTCTATGGTTTGCTGATACTGGGCATGATAATAAAGCTCTCTTGCGTAATAATACCGCTCACGGCAATCAAAGTTTTTCCCTTGGGATAAAAGCTTTTGATAGATTTTCAGGTTTCGGTCCGGATCTCCGGGATGAATTTTCTTGTGGTAAACCGCAATATCCGAATAGAGGATCACCCCAGAAGGTACAATTGCCTCATGTACCGCACCCTTCCATAGATAACGGCCGTCGTTTTTTATCAGGCGTTCTCTGTAATACCAGAAGGTAGGCTGTCCTTCTGAACCAAAACCGGTACAGTAGCGCATCATCACAATATCAGTATTTCTATCGAGATTTTGTTTGAGCTTTAACAGGGCGGATCGGTCTTTTTCCAGAAAGATGTCGTCCGCGTCCAGCCAGAGGCAATAATCCATACTGGCTTTGGAGAAAGAAAAGTTTCTGGCAGCGGAAAAATCGTCGATCCAAGGGAATGTGTAGACTTGTTCTGTATACGTCTGGGCGATCTGTCTGGTGTGATCGGTTGATCCGGTGTCTATTAGAATGATTTCATCCACTACAGCCGCAATGCTGTCTAAGCAGCGTTGCAGCACATCCTCTTCATTTTTTACAATCATGCACAGGCTGATGGTTACCATTCGCTTTTCATCCCTTCCGGTCAGCAGAAAATAAAGGAGAAGAACTGCCCTTTTACTCGATTATATGACGGCAAGTAGAAAAGGTTTCAGCCAGGAGGCTGCCGGATATTTTGGAAAGATAAGAAAAAGACAAAATTTTAGTTGATTTTCCAATAGCAATATGATATACTAGCAATTAATTGATATAAATTTTTCAGAAAGGATTCGGTTTTTGCTTTATGGACGATGCTGACGACGGTAATACTGACCAGCAGATTTATCAGAATAAGAGAAGAATAATAAGGTGCAGTTTGCCCTTTTATAAAGGGGTAGACTGCGCCTTTTGGTGCTTTTTTAAGGGAAAGCCCAGGATTATCCACCTGCGAAGGTAGCCGCGGGAAGGACGGATAAGACGATAGCCAACAGTTGCTACATGGTAAACAGACATTTGAAAATGAAAATAATTCCTTTAAGTGTTTTATCTAAAGGAGAATTTAAAAAAGAGAAAGAGAGAGAACATCCTTGAGTCACATAGTACAGCAGATTTTACTGCAGGTATTTTTAATTTTATTGAATGCATTCTTTGCAATGACCGAAATCGCAGTCATCTCCCTGACACCGGCAAAATTAAAAAAAGGTGTGGAAGAGGGAGACAAAAAGGCCAAAAAGCTGTTAAAGCTGGTAGAAGAGCCTTCCGGCTTTTTATCTACCATTCAGATTGGCATTACCCTCGCCGGATTTTTGGGAAGTGCGTTTGCGGCAGACAGCTTTTCCGAATACCTGACGGACTGGATCTATCGGGACTTGGGCTTTACCGCCCTTTCACTCAATGCGCTGGATAAGATTTCAGTAATCATTATTACGCTGATCCTGTCCTATTTTACGCTGATCTTCGGGGAACTGGTGCCAAAACGGATCGCGATGCAGAAGCCGATGCAGGTTGCCCGGATGGCCTGCGGGGTTGTTTCGGCCGTGGCCTTTATTATGAAACCGGTGGTTTGGTTCTTATCCTTCTCCACCAACCTGATTTTAAGACTGCTTCGGATGAAGGTGGAAGCGGAGGAAGAATCCGTGACCGCAGAGGAGATCCGTCTGATGGTAGATTTGGGAGAAGAAAAGGGTACCATCGACAAAGAGGAAGGCGAATGGATCGACAATGTGTTTGAATTTGCGGATACCACTGCCTATGACTGTATGACCCACGTTTCAGATGTAGAGGCGATTTCCGCCAACCAAACGCCGGAGGAAATTATTGCTTTGATTCAGGAAACGGGATTTTCCCGGTTCCCAGTCTATGAACGGGACGTCCACAATATTTTGGGCATCCTGAATGTTCGGGATTTCTTCATCAATTTAAATTCGGCGAATCCTAAGCCCTTAAAAGAGTTGCTGCGTCCGGCTTATTTTGTACCGGAAAGCCTCAGCGCTTCTGTTCTGTTTGAGGATATGAGAAAGAAAAAGGTGCATCTTGCTATTGTGGTGGACGAATACGGAGAAACCGGCGGCGTTGTCACGATGGAGGATCTTTTGGAAGAAATCGTGGGGAATATTTACGATGAATTCGATCCTCTGGAACCGGCGGAAATCGAGCAGGTTTCCGATAATTTGTGGAAAATTTCCGGCAGCGCCGATATTGAAGACGTCGCCCAGGAATTGGGAATCTCTGTGCCCGAGGATGCGGATTATGACACCTTAGGGGGAATGGTGTTCAGTTGTCTGCGCACCATTCCAAAAGATGGAAGCAGCTTGGATGTAACCGTCTGTGGGCTGGATATCCATGTGGACAGCATCAAGAACCGGCGCATTGAGCAGGTGCTGGTAAAAAAAGTAGAAGAACCGAAAGAGGAAGAAACTGCCGAAAAGGACAAGGATAAAAAAGAAGGGGCTTAAAGTGGATACCAGAGAACGGATGAAAACAGGAAAGCTGTATTTCTGCACAGATGAAGACGTGATGAAAGAGCAGACAGCCTGCCTGGAGCTCTTATATGATTTCAACCATACCCGACCCTCCGAGGGGGAAAAGCGGGATGAAATTTTAGGGAAGCTGTTGGCTGAAAAAGGGGAAAACGTCTATATCGAACCTCCGCTCCATGCCGACTGGGGGAGAAATACCCATATCGGAAACCATTTTTACGCGAATTTTAACCTTACTTTGGTAGACGATACCGACGTTTATATCGGGGATCATGTCATGATCGGCCCGAATGTGACCATCGATACCGGAACCCACCCCATCAGTCCGGATCTGCGCCGGAAGGTGGCGCAGTACAATCTTCCGGTCTGGATTGGAAATAACGTGTGGATCGGCGCTGGAAGCATCCTGCTTCCCGGCGTACATATCGGGGACAATACCGTGATCGGCGCCGGCAGTATCGTGACCAAGGACATTCCGGAAAATGTGGTGGCCATCGGTTCTCCCTGCCGTGTCCTGCGGCCGATTACCCCCAGAGATTTTGAATATTATGACAAGGATAAGTTGATCGACGTGGAGTAGCGGTTATACCGCCGAAAATGGATTTTGTCCAACACCTAGTTGACAATCTTGAGAAAGAAACGTAAAATAAAAGAAATCTGATGCAGAAGCTGGGGGAAGTCCCGCAGAAAAGCAGTTGGAATCAAAGGCGGATTTAGTTTTTCTAAATCCGCCTTTTGAAAAGGATGAAAGGGAGGAACACCTTGAAAGAGCTGTTGTCCTATTTAGAGAAAATTGTCCGGGATGATCCTCAAAAAGTTGTTTGCAGTGACTGTCGGCAAAAGGAAAACCCTTATGAAAAAGTCGTGATTATGAAAAAAGTAAAAGGGTATCAGGCGGAAAAATATACCCCAAAGCAGGTGTTTCACGATAATCTGAGGGGGGAGGAGCTGCCGGCATATCTGTTTTCCCTGGCAGAAAGCGGGTTCCGTCAAATGAATATCTGGGGGAGCAAGCAGGAATACGGCATTCGGATTTCCAAAAAAGGAAAGGTGCTGTTTCAGAAACGGAAACTTTCTGCTCCGCCTAAAGTTACAGTCTCCCATAACCGGGAGAAGCATTACCTGCTGCCGGAGGGTACTGTAATTGAACCACTGGTGGATATGGGCATCTTCACCGCAGAGGGAAAAGTGGTTCGTTCCATGTATGATAAATACCGTCAGATCAATAAATTCATTGAGCTTTTGGAAGACACACTGCAAAAGGCAAAATTGCAAAAGCTGCATATCGTTGATTTTGGCTGTGGGAAATCCTATCTGACCTTTATCGTATATTATTATTTGGTGAAGGTGAAAGGGATAGAGGTTCAGATTACCGGTCTCGATTTAAAGGCGGACGTCATAGAAAAGTGCAATCAGGCAGCCAGGAAATATGGCTATGAACATCTCCGCTTTGAAGTAGGGGATATTAACGGGTATCAGAGCCCGACTCCGGTAGATTTGGTCATGACCCTGCATGCCTGCGACACGGCGACGGATTTTGCTCTGTTCAATGCGGTGAATTGGAACGCAAAAATTATTTTGTCGGTGCCCTGCTGCCAGCATGAATTGTGTCATCAGATGCACAGTGAAACTCTGCCGATCTTGGAACGTTATGGGATTATCAAAGAGCGAACTGCGGCGTTGATGACTGACGCGGTACGGGCGGATTTATTGACGGCATGCGGATATCGCACACAGGTGCTGGAATTTATTGATTTGGAGCATACACCGAAAAATATTTTAATTCGTGCTGTAAAAGGGCAGGTGCCTTTCGAAAAAAGGGGGAAGATGCTGCGGGAAGTCAGGCAGCTAACCGACTGTTTCAGTTTTGAACCTACACTCTATCGTCTATTATCAGAAGGTGGTCAACTGGAAAAAGCAGAGAGATTTTTAGCGGCGGCAGCTGCCGGGCAAAAATTGAAGGAGGCGGAATGATGATAAAAAAATGGATTGCAAATCAGAAGGGAAAGAATTTTGGAAAGCGGACGATTTTTATGCTGGCAGGAGTGCTGATGATGGGATTTTCCCTTTCCTTTTTGATTTTAGCTGATTTGGGGACGGATCCCTTCTCCAGTTTAAATATGGGTTTTTCCAGGATGGTAGATATCCCGTTTGGAACGGTGCTTTTGACGGCGAATATCCTGTTGTTTGTAGTGGTAATTATGGCGGACTACCGACTCATTGGGCTGGGGACCATTGGAAACATGGTTTTGATTGGCTATACTTCGGACTTCTTCAGTTGGATTTGGAGGGATCTGCTGCCAGATCCGGCAGGCTATTCTTTGCTCACCAGGCTGTTGATTTTGATTCCCAGCTTTGCGGTATTTGCAGTTGCCGCAGCGGTCTATATGACCTGCGATTTGGGAATGTCTCCCTATGATGCGGTTCCCTTTATTGTGACCTATAAGCTCTCCAAGAAAAGAGGGAAAAAGGTTTCCTTTCGAATCGTGCGGATGGTATGGGATGCTGTGATTACCCTTTTGGCTTTGTGTTTTGGGGGCACCGTGGGGGTGATGACCGTCCTGGTTATCCTGACCATGGGGCCGGTTGTGGCAAAAATCCAGCCGATTATGCAGAAGCTATTGCTGCATTACCAGCTGCAGGAAGAAACAGATCACTAAAAGAAAACATCCTGTCTGAGAGAATCAGACGGGGTGTTTTTGTTGTTGGAGGAGAAAACAGAAATTTATTTTTCAGAACCAGGCTGGTTCTGTATCTAGCTTATGGGGGCGTCGGCCCCCAAACCCCGAGTTTCTTTTGCATGCCCAAAAGAAACCAAAAGGGCATTCCTCAAACGCCGGAATGGCTTGGTGTGGGTCTATGAAGTGTTCTCCTATCCATATTGGGAGTGAAAATTTAGTTTATTGCTTGTGCTGGCGGTTGTTTTAGCAGGAACTGATATTTTCCACTGTGCCTTGATAGGAGCAAACTTTTTAGACCCGTACAGCCTCCCCGGCGAGGGGCACGTTTTGGTTCCTTTGGCGTGTACCAAAGGAACCCGTCGTGTCGGGGGCGGAACCCCGACAAGCCCAATTCAGAACCGGTTAGGTTCTATGCGATAAATTTCCGTTTATTCCAATCAATAGAACAGAGGGAGGAGGCAAGCATTTCGCTTGTCTCCTCCCTCAGACATTTATTTGGAATCCTATGTCTTTCTCATCAGTCCAAAACGCCTTTTAAAAGATCGTCTTTCATAGGAGCTTCTCTGGTAAAATCGGATTGGATGTCTACAAATTTTCCTTCCTCAGAGCTCTTCTGGAAGCTCTGCATGACCTCGAGCACATGATAGGTCTGCTTATAGCTGGTTCTTGGAGTTCTGCCGGTGGCGATGGATTTTGCGGCATCTGCCAATCCCAACGCCCTGGAGTTTTCTTTATAGGGGAATGTCAGCGGCATTTCCTTATAGGAACCTTCTTCCGGACGCAGCAGTTTAATCGGTCCGCCAAAGCCATTGGGGTCAGGGACAATTAAAGTTCCCTTGGAGCCGTAAATCTCAAGTCTTGCCTGGGTATCATAATGTACGTCAAAGGTGGTGAAGATGGTACCGATTGCGCCGCTTTCAAACTGCATCAAGCCGGTGACATAGGTCGGAACCTCTACATTTACGACAGTGCCGTTTAACGGTTCGCTGGTAATAGTGCGGGTAGGGAAGGAAGCCTTGGTCATTCCCGCTACAGTTTTCACACCGCCCAACAGATTGATCAGCGCTGTTACATAATAAGGCCCCATATCCATCATCGGTCCGCCGCCGTGCTGATAGTAGAAAGCCGGGTCCGGATGCCAGCTTTCATGTCCGTGACAGATCATGAAGGCAGCCGCTCCGATCGGCTGTCCGATATAGCCATCGTCAATCAATTTGCGGCAGGTCTGGATGCCGGCACCTAAAAAGGTGTCGGGTGCGCCGCCTAAAAACAGGCCCTTTTCTTCTGCCAGACGAACTAATTCTTTTCCTTCCTCCAGAGTGGCTGCCAGGGGTTTTTCTGAATAAACCGGTTTTCCGGCTTTTAAGGCCTCGCTGGATACGCCGAAATGTTCATAGGGGCGGGTGAGGTTTAATACCAAATCCACTTCATCGTCGGCAAAGAGCTCATACATATCGTTATAAAGCTTAGGAATATTGTATTTTTCCACGGCCCGTTCCGCTTTTTCCCGAATCAGGTCGCAGACGCCGATTACTTCGATTTCTTGAAACAGATTGGTGATATTCTCCAGATAAATTCCGCTGATATCGCCGACTCCTACAATTCCGATTTTCATTGTTTTCATAAGTAAAACTCCTTAATACATTTTCGCGGTATTTTCAAAACGTGTCGTCGTTAAATTGTGATCCACGGCATACTGTTTGCCTTCTCCGGCCCAAAGCATCCCTCGTTTCATCAATACCTGAGCATTGGGAGACTTGTCGAACACATCGTCATGATGACCAAGGGAAGTGTAGAATACTCTGCCATTGCCCCAGAACTTGGTCCAGGCTACCGGCATATCCACCGGCTTATTGGAGATGTGATAATAATGTACAATAGGGAATCGGGTAGTAGCCAGCACTTCGATGGAAGGGTCGATATGTAAATAATAATGCTCACTGCAAACCGGGAAGTCCTCTAATCCTTCTACGATTGGGCTGGAACCGTGGTTGATGTTTACCATGTATTCAATGCCGTCTCCGCCTGGATGGCTGACCCACTGTCCGCCGGTAATAAACTGCCATTCTGTATCCTGACGGAAGGAGTCACACATTCCGCCGTGGCAGCCGGCAAGACCAACCCCGGAAGCGATGGCTTTAGAAAGGTTTTCTACATACTTGTGATCGATTTCGCCCATGGTCCAGCAGGACACGATCAGGTCAAGGCCCATCAATTTGTCCAGATCATCCAGACAATCTAAGCTGTCGGAAATCTCTACCGTATAATTTTCTTCTTCCAATAAGCGTGCAAAACGCTTGGAGGTGAGCTGCGGCTCATGGCCGTCCCAGCCGCCTTGAAAAATCAATGCTTTTTTCATTTCAATCCCCGCTTTCTTTTCTAAAACCTATTTGGTTAAATATGACATTTAATACTCTGTCCGGTTTGTTGAGACTCAAAAATTGCGTCGATTACGTTGAGCACTCTCAGGGCTTGTTCCGGTTTTACGATCAGGTCGGCGCCATTGTCGATCACATCAACGATGTTTTTATAATAATTGGCCCAATCTGTTTTCACTTCCGGCAGGGCAAGCTGAGTAGTGGTGTGTACCGGCCTTGGCGCCATGGTTCTGGTGGGGCCGGCGGCAGTATACACGATGTCATTGGTCCATTCCATCTTTTCATCGCTGGAGAGTTTGACCATTTTTCCGTTGCATTCCCAGTCTTCAATCACTGCCGTGCCGTCGGTGCAGGACATATGCCATCTGGGCTGGTTGATAAAACAGTTGGTAGCGATTTCCACCAAGGCGGAAATGCCGTTTTCAAACCGCAGAAAGGCCTTGAAGTTATCGTCTACTTCCTCGGAGAAGATCTGGAACAGGTGCGCGTCTACCGATACCACCGGAGAAGGAATCAAATCCAGCATCTGATCCAAAAGGTGTACACCCCAGTCGTAAACCATGCCTCCGCCGTTTACTTTGTAGCCTCTCCAGCCGTCCAAACTTCTTCTTGAACCCTGTACCCGGCTTTCGATAAAATAAGGGGAACCGATGGTCTGATCTTTTAAAATCTGTTTGATGATCACATAATCTTTGTCCCAGCGCCTGTTCTGATGTACGGAAAACAACTTGCCGGATTTTTTCGCTGCTGCCATCATTTCTTCCAGTTCTTTGGAATTCATTGCCACAGGTTTTTCGCAGATGACGTTTTTGCCGTGTTCCAAGCAGGAAATCACTAAGTCCTTGTGGAAGTTATTCGGCGTAGCTACGGTGACCATATCTACAGAGGGATCATTTAAGAGTTCTTCCAGACTGTGATAGAAGTGGATTCCGTTTTTGACTGCGGTTTCCTCTACTTCCGGACGGATGTCGTAAGCGCCGGTTACGGTAATTTCCGGGATATGCTCTTTGATATTCTGGTGATGCCAGCTTCCCATTCCGCCGTAGCCGATAATTGCAAGATGGTGTGCCATGTTTCTTTCCTCCATGTTTTGTAAAGATAGATTTATGAGATTGATAAACAGAAATTTATCTTACAGAACCCTATGGGTTCTAAACTCCGTTTGTGGGGGGCCGCCCCCACACCCCGGCTCAATTTTGCTCGCCCAAAAT
>CALWNT010000112.1 GCA_944382885.1 uncultured Clostridia bacterium
AGTGTGAGCAGATGAAGCTATTTTGCTCCAACGAGCGTCCTCCGGCACAAAGAAAATATTATCCTCCACATAAGCGTCTCTGTCATCTTCAAATCCATCGCCTTCTGCAACAAGTTCTTGATAACGCCTTTCAAACGCACTTGATATGTAACGCAGGAAAATAAGACCTACGATAACCTTTCTGTATTCTGCCGCAGGGATATGTCCCCAAAGTACGCACGCTGCGTCCCATATTTGTTTTTCAAAGCCGATATTGGCGTTATTTCCGTTAGCCATAGAAATATGTCCTTTCTTTTTTATAGTATCATAATAGCGAATACTATTACTTATTTCTATCCATTCTGCATTATATCAAAGTTACTGTCCTATAAAACGGACTTTACTCTTTATCTTCGGGTAGAACTTCCATAATATCATCAACAGTACAATTCAAAGCTCTGCATATCTTGGCAAGAGTATCTGTTGTGACTGCTTCGTCATTGCCAAGTTTTCGCATTGTGTACTTTGTAAGCTCTGCTGTTTCCTGTAAATCTTTCTTTTTCATATCCCTGTCCAGCAGAATATGCCACAGTTTCTTATATGTAACCGCCATCTATTTACTTCCTTTCCAAGAATTCAAACAAGAATAGAATAACTCATTGAACATTATAGCATAAACAGCTCAAACTTTCAATATAAATACTGCTATTTCGCACTTTTGTGCTTTTTAGCATTCTCAAAACCAACTATCAGTAATACAAAAAATGAGGTGCATAAGCACCTCAACTACACATCCGCTCATTAACTTTTTTTGCAATCAAAGTTATAACGGTTTCCGCCGATGGAGTTTGTCCATCGGGCGCAACTTCTTTCCAAAATTGTTGAGCTTTCGGCTGCCTGCTTTTCATTGCTTCCTTAATTGCTTTTTGGATTTCGCTTTCAACCTCATCTCTTGTAATGCCGTTTTTTTCAGCCACTTTTTCTAAAATGTCTTTCATTTTTATTATCCTCCGTGATTATTAGTTGTTGTCTATCACTTGTAGTTATAGTTATAACACAATGTAATTGTCGAAGTCCCGCAATCTGTGTCGATTGAGTAGATTTTTTACACGAAATAAGAAAAAGCCCGCCGATAACGGCGAGCCTTGTAATTTACGGAAGTATTTGCTTTGATTGTTTTATGAGCGTATCTAAAGCTGCTGTGCAATACCTGCCGAAACGGTATCAAGTTCAACGCCGTAAACTTTTGCGTTCTCCATTGATTTTGGCAGCATACCGATAAAATTACCGATACCGCAGGACGGTTCAAGCAGGTTGCCCTCCTTAAATCCCATCTGTTCCATATCTTTTCAGCTGGTAAACAGTAGGTATATATAGGGGTAGAGTGTGAGAAGGGGAAAGGCTATCGGCTGTCACGGTCAGCTCTCTGTTTGAGAAACTTGTTGTAATGCTCCAAAGCCTTGCATACGAACTCCTCGGTTTGACTTACCGGGATATTCTTCGGGATAAGCTGTCGAACCCTGTCGCCTCTTAACACAATTTTCTCTTTTTGATTTGGCTTTTCCTCCGACATAATAGCTTGTATAGCCTCGGTTGTGAGTTTGCCCTCATCAAAAAACTTTCGCATACGGATAGTTTGGTCGTGGGACGGTGTAGCGTCGTTCATATCAATTTCGTCCACCACATCACGCTGACTGTCCTCATCAAGATACGAGAGTTCAACGGCAGGTCGCATTTTAATTCGTCCCTCATCAACAAATTCAAGCAGTTCTGGGACAAGATTTGTCAAGCGGACATATCGGTAAATTTGATTTTTACTTTCGCCCGTCTTATCGGCGAGTTCATCACTTGACTTCGCAAATTCTAAATTGTTCCCCACTGGGGAATTATTTTTTGCTGGTCTGCCTGCTTGTCTTTTCATTGCTTCCAAACGCATTTTGTAGGCATTGCCGAGAGTTCAAGATTTGCCGGAATAAGGTCAACACCTTCGTCGTGGTGTAAGATACCGACCATAGGGTCTTTCATCGTTTCGTTTATGACATCTGTGAGTTTCGTTGCAAGCGTGATACCCAAACTATCTGTATCCTGCCAACCGAGACAAGTGGTCAAGTCGCCTTGTGGGTCTGCGTCTATGAGCAAGACTTTCTTACCCTGCATAGCAAGACCGACGCCGAGGTTTACCGTAGTGGTTGTCTTTCCAACTCCGCCTTTTTGATTGCATATAGCAATCGTTTTGCAGTTCGACACTTTTGCGTCCTCCTTTCGTAAAATTCATAGTCATTAGGATACGACTATGTACTTGACCGTTTCATTTCCTAAACGGTCGTGGCAATATTCGTTCTCAACACCCCTTGCCGAGCATATCGCTTTTGGGAAGTCGCTAAGGAACAGACTGCTATCTGTATCATAGGAGTTTCACCTCTGCCGGGTTCTCCGCCAGCTCCGTAGAGAAGTATCATTATCCATCTGACTGTCATCGCCGTAACAGGGGCAACCTGTTACTTATACCGGGAGTTCTCGCTGTTCTCAATGAGAAGTTACGGCGTACCCGATAAAGTGGCTATCATCAGAATTAAAGTCTTAGCGACCTGTATATTCAATTTTCAATGTCCAAATGAAAGGCTCCGAATTGTCATTCGGAATTAACCCCTTCACTCATTTGGACAAAGGGGTATGAAATGCACACCCAAAATCGCCGTTTTTCCGAAAAATTTTTCAGAAAAATTTTCTGCAACAAAAAAAGCCGCCTGTTTCGGTTGGAAACAGACGGCATAAATGCGTGAACTATTCAATTTTCAATTTCTTTTTCTTTGCAGACAACACTTTAAGAAGAACATCATCTACTGCGTCGGTGTATCTTCCTTGTGCTATCAAATTGTTTTTCAAATCTATAAGCGACTGTATCACTTTACTTTGCTCATCGGCTGTCAGGTAGAGATGATATTTCTTTTCTCTCATCGGTTATCCCTCCAATTCTCAAATATTCCTTTAATTATCCTGCAATCTTCTTCCGTATCGGAAGAAATAAATATATGTACGCTTTGAAATGCTGCTTTTATACGCTGTGCATATTCGGTTTCCGTTTCATTCTCTTTTATCGGTAGCCTTATGAGCTTTACATCTCTTTGCTTGCATAGATGTTCTTTCAGCGTTTCTATTTTCTCGGAGCCTAAATTCACTTCGATTGTTACCTGTTCGGACGGGATATATACATCAATAGGAATACCGAGTAGCCTGTCTGAACCGAGTTCGATTTTTAAGCCTTTCATTTTTGCGTAGTAACTAATCGCAAATGCGGGGAACAAAGACCTATATTCCTGTTCGCACTCTCTGCAACCTTTGCCGAGAACTGCACGCTCTACTATCTTCATACTCCAAGAGTGTCCGTATCTGCATTTCCACCAAGCTCTCTTTGCCGAGCTTCTCGAAACTTCTGTCGGTTTCAACTTGTTTAATTCATAATCCCACTCAACAAGCAATTCGCTGTTCGTCATTGCAAGGTCGTTGTATCCTGCACGAACTGCTCTTTCTGCACACACGGGGCATACCGTTCCTTTGACACGAGCGTTGATAACTGACTTCCACTCGTTACCGCATTTTTTGCAATGCCACCATACATTCTTTCTTGATTTGGCATTAACCTCATCGGGCTGCAATGGAAAATTCTGTTCCGCCCATTCCTTGACAATGTTTGGGTGAGTGGTTTTCAAATCATTTCTGCCTTTCACAAGAATATATCCGCTGCAACAAGGGCATTTGCTGCCATAAGAGCGTGTGGAGATAAGCGTATTCCATTCATAGCCACAGGTTTTGCACTTCCACCAAGCCTTACTGTTTGCGAACGCCGTAACTTCTGTGGGCTTCTTTTCGTTTCTATCAGACCATTCGACTGCTACTTCCGGCAATACTGTCGCAAGGTCGTTAAATCCGGCAAGGACTTTATTATGAGAGCAATATGGACAGCCCGTTTTATTGATGGTTCTGCTCTTTACGGTAGCAGTCCATTCGTGTCCCAATTTACATTTCCATAGCACTTTCTTGTGTGAACCGATAGATACCTCTGTCGGCTTGATTTCATTTTTCTCTGACCACTCTGAAGCTAATTCCGGCTTCAATGTACTTAAATCGTTAATGCCCGTGACTACCCTTGCACCTGAACAAATAGGGCATTTCTCTCCATTGGAACGAGCCTTAATGCTTGTCTGCCATTCGTGACCGCAAGTACCTTTCCACCATACTTTCTTATTAGAGCCGAAAGTCACGCTGTCCGGTGTCAGCGGTAAATTCCTATCCGACCATTCGACAATCAATTCCGGATGTACTGCCGCTAAGCTGTTACTCATATCAAAACCTCCACTTCCTATGTGATTAAAGTATATGAAGTTTCGGCTTTTTCTTGTAGTTTGCGATTTTTGGCAAAAAAATAACCCTGAAAGAGTTAATTTCTCTCAGGGTTAAACACTAAAATTATGCGATTTTTTCGTGCCTGCACAAATCTCTGCATCAAATGATGTAAGTTTGATGTAAATCGCTGTTTTTTCAGTTTTTTATCAAATGAAGTACGTCCCGTCTATTTGGTAAAACGGTACATCATTACATCAGCTTAATAGAGCTTTGCACCTGCCGGAATGTGGTCATCTACCATCAGAAGATGAAGCTTTTCTTCGCCTTCTTCTTCGTGGATAGCACTGAGAAGCATACCACAAGAGTCAATGCCCATCATAGCTCTCGGTGGAAGATTTGTGATAGCGATAAGAGTCTTTCCAACCAGTTCTTCCGGCTCATAATAAGCGTGAATACCGCTTAAAATGGTTCTGTCTGTGCCTGTTCCGTCATCAAGAGTGAACTGTAACAGTTTCTTTGACTTCGGTACTGCAACACACTCTTTAACCTTTACTGCACGGAAATCTGACTTGCTAAATGTATCAAAGTCAACTGCTTCCTCAAATAAAGGCTCAATCTTTACCTTTGAGAAATCAATCTTTTCAGGCTCAGCCTTCATTTCTTCGGCAGGCTGATTTTTTACATCATTGCCCTTGTTTACATCATTCAAGGGTTTCATTGTGGGGAACAAAATCACATCCCTGATACAATCGCTGTTTGTTAGAAGCATAACAAGACGGTCAATTCCGATTCCCAGGCCTCCGGTAGGCGGCATACCATATTCCAAAGCGTTGATATAGTCTTCATCCATATCTGCAGCTTCGTCATCACCCTGCCGTTTCAATTCCACCTGATGCTCAAACCGCTCTTTCTGATCAACAGGATCATTGAGTTCGGAAAACGCGTTGGCATGTTCCCGTCCTACCACAAACAGTTCAAAGCGTTCTGTCAATTTTGGATCAGAGGGTTTTCTCTTGGCAAGGGGAGAAATTTCTACCGGATAATCGGTGACAAACGTAGGCTGAATCAATTTTTCTTCTACATATTCATCGAAGAAAGCCGCCAAGATGTCGCCAATCAGATGGCGCTCCTCATACTCAATATGGTGTTCTTTGGCCAAAGCTCTCGCCTGCTCCAAGGTGGTCACTTCACCGAAATCCACTCCGCTGTATTTTTTCACAGCATCCGCCATCGAAATCCGCTCAAAAGGCTTCTCAAAATCGATTTCGTATTCTCCGTAGGTAACTTTCGCAGTACCCAACACATTTTTGGCGACAGTTCGGATCATTTCCTCTGTCAGATTCATCATGCCTTCATAATCGGTATAGGCCTGATACAACTCTAATAAAGTAAACTCCGGATTGTGGCGGGTATCCATTCCTTCATTTCTAAACACGCGGCCAAGTTCATAAACCCGGTCAAAGCCGCCTACAATCAGCCGCTTTAAATGAAGTTCCAAAGCGATACGCATATACATATCCATGTCCTGAGCATTGTGATGCGTAATGAAAGGACGGGCGGTAGCTCCTCCCGCTATGGTATGAAGCACCGGCGTTTCCACTTCCACAAAGTTTTTGCTGTCCAGATATTTTCTAATTTCCGTAATAATCCGGCTTCTCTTAATAAAAGTATCCTTAACCTCAGGATTTACAATTAAATCCACATAACGCTGACGGTATCTGGTATCAGTATCCTTCAGACCATGCCATTTTTCCGGAAGAGGACGCAATGACTTGGAAAGCAGCACGATCTCGTCTGCCTTTACGGAAATCTGCCCTTTCTGGGTACGGAATACGATGCCTTTAATGCCTACGATGTCCCCGATATCGTATTTCTTAAACTGCAAATAGGATTCGTCTCCCACGTGATCTTTTCTCACATAAGACTGCACCCGCCCGCTGTGATCCATCACATCGATAAAACCGGCTTTCCCCATGATACGCTTAGACATAATCCGTCCTGCGATAGAAACCGTTTTATCTTCATACTCGTCAAAGCGATCATTGATATCCTTTGCATATGCGTCTACATCATAAGTGGTAATTTCAAACGGATTTTGATTTGTTTCTTTCAGTTCTTTCAACTTATCCCGTCTGACCTGCAAAAACGCACTTAAATCTTCTGTTTCTGCCGCCTGAATCTCAGGCTGATTATTTTGGCTCATCTCTCATTCCCCTTGTTGTTCTATCTCCATACATATGGTGGATAATTATTATTTCGCAATCTCCAAAATCTGGTACTGAATAATGCCGGAAGGAACTTCCGCATCCACTACCTCATTTACCTTATGCCCCAGCACGGCTTTTCCTACCGGGGATTCGTCAGAAATTCTCTTTTTTATTGGAGAAGCTTCCGTAGAACCTACAATTTTAAAAGTATCCACTTTATCGTTTTTCATATTTTTTAAGGTAACAGTAGAACCAAGCGAAACGACATCTGTACTCAAATCGTCTTCGTTCACTACATGCACATTTTGCAGAATAGCGTCAACCTCATTGATTCGCGCTTCTACCATCGCCTGTTCATTTTTCGCTTCATCGTATTCGCTGTTTTCAGATAAGTCTCCAAAAGACAGCGCTACTTTAATTTTTTCAGAAACTTCTTTCCGTTTCACTGTTTTCAAATATTCCAATTCATTTTCTAATGCAGCTAATCCTTCTTTAGTCAGTTTTACCTTTTTACTTGTTGCCACAATGGTTCCTCCTCAAAATTTTGTTCCCCTTGGCAGAAAGGGGAACCTAACTAGTATAATATTTTAATTATATTAAACTGGGTCTTGGCTGTCAATAGCCGCCCGCCGATTTGTTCCTGTCAAAATTTTCTTTCTCGGCAAAAGACAAATAAATCAATTGGAATAATTAAAAGAATATCTTTTTATTAAAAAAGTTTCAAGCACAACTCCATGAAATTTATTTGAATAATCTGTAACTGTCAAAACCCTTACGGCACATTTTACAGGAAAAAACAGGATAATCCCAAAAGCTTTTTGGGATTATCCTGAAATCTACAGCAAAATCAACTCTGAGAATTCAGAACATCAATCGCCTTCATCAACTGAGGATCATTGGATTCGTTGAGATTTTCAAAATCTTTTTCCTGATCGGCAGTGAGCGTCACCTCATAATCTGGCTTGATCCCTACCCCGTTGAAATTTTCTCCGGAAGGTGGATTAAAGTAAGCGGTCGTAAAGATCACGGCACTTCCGTCACTGAGTGGGAAAGTAGTCTGCATAACGCCTTTGCCATAGGTCGTCGTTCCTACAGAAACCGCTTTATTATAATCTTTCAGCGCCTGTGTAAAGAGTTCCGAAGCACTCGCGGTATTTCCGTTTGTCAATACCACCATCGGCAAATTGATCTCATGGGAATCCGACTCCTGCAATACCGTTGTATTCCCCTGGCTGTCTGTAGAGGTAGCTATCGTTCCTTTCGGGAGAAGGTAGTCCAGCATATCCAAAACAGAATCCAAAGTACCGCCGCCGTTATTCCGCAAATCGAAAATCAGTCCCTTTGCACCTTCATTCACCATGTTGTCCACTGCTTCTTTAAACTGGTCTACTGTAGCGTCGTTAAAATCTGTAATCTTAATATATCCATTTTCTCCAATCATACGGCTGCTGACAGAAGGAATGACAATGTCTTTTCGCTGAATTTCGTAATCCGTATCTACACCCTCTCGACGAACCACCAATTTTACTTTTGTTCCGGCTTCTCCCTGAATCAATTTGGTGGATTCTTCCATCGACAGCGTAGACAAATCCTGGTCGTCAACTTTGACAATCAAATCACCCTTTTGCAAGCCTACCCCTTCAGCGGGAGATCCTTCATATACATTGACAATGCTCAGATAACCGCTTGTTTCATCATAGGTAATCTGAACTCCGATTCCTACCAGTTGGCCCTGATCCTCTTTGAGTTTTTCTTCATATTCGTCTTTATCCAGATATCTGGCATATTGATCATCCAGTCCCTCAATCATGCCGTCACCTAGAGAATCCAAAAGAGTCTCCTCGTCAATCTCAAAAAGATAGTTATCCCGAATCTTCTCATCGATCGCCTTTACTTTGTCATACATTTCCTCCCTCTGGCCGACATTGGTGATCATTTTATTGAAAACGTCTTGGGAAAAAAGCATAGTCACACAGAAAGTGATACTCGCTACAACCGCCATAAAAGCAATCGCGGCCCCCAATGAAATTTTCTTATTCATCCTATCATCCTTTCTCGAGTAACCATCTTCCTGTCTCCGTTACCCGTTTGTAACAGTATTGGTGCTGGCGATAAATACCCATTCCAAAATCGGAATGGGTATTTAATTCTATCATCCTATTCTATTACGGTTCTGTTACGTAACCTCTCGGATTTACGCGAACGCCATTTTTCCGTACTTCCAGATGGCAATGGTTACCGGTAGAATTCCCTGTAGTGCCGACCAAACCGATTAACTGCCCCTGGCTTACCGTCTGTCCCGCGCTGACATTTACGCTGCCCTGACGCATATGGGCGTAAAGGGTCTGAATACCGTTTCCATGGTCAATTACTACATAGTTTCCATATCCGCCGTTTGCCCAACGATAACCGCCGTCTTGCACCGCTGCGTTACCGTCCTTTGCAATAATAACAGTACCGCCTTTACAAGCCAAAATTGAATTTCCACCGGGCGCCGCAATATCCATACCGTTATGGTTGTTTCCGCCCCAAAGATTACCGCCAGAACCAAACTCACAGCTTACATAAGAGTAATTCGGAACCGGCCAGATATAGCCCGCAGACGATGCTCCGCCGCCGGAACCGCTGTCGCTTGACCCTGAACTGCTACCAGAACCGGAAGAACCGCTGCTCCCTGAATCACTGGCCGGGGGCGTTTGCTGAGCCTGCTGCGCCTGTTCAATCTGCTGCTGAATATAATCGTTTTCCGCTTCCAAAGCGGCTATATTATCCTCTACGGAACTTTGCTGAGCATTCAGGTTACTAATCAGGGTTTTGCTTTGGCTGATTAAGCTGTCATATTCATCGGATTTTGCCTGCACATTCGCCTGTAAAGTAACAATATCCGCTTTCTTTTTCTCAATTTCAGCCTTTTCGTCTTCAATCTCTTCTTTGGTAGTTTCCAAATCATCTTTCAGAGACTGCAACTCCGCTTTTTGTTTTGTAAGTTCGTCCATCAAATCGCTGTCTTTTTCTGCTATATTTTTAATCACTTCGACACGAGTGAGAAAATCAGAAAAACTCTGCGCGCCAAACAAAAGGCTCAAGGTAGAAGAGGAACTGGAATTGACATAATTGGCCGCCAAACGTTCTTTAAACAGTTCGTCGGTTTCTTCCAGCGTCTTTTCTTTTTCAGAAATCTCTGCGTTTGTTTTTTCAATTTCCTGATTTTTTTCCGCAATCGCCGCGTTTTTCTCATCGATCTGAAGATTTACCGCGTCAATTTGCTGCTGGTATAAATCAAGCTGTTCCTTGATATTGGCCATCACTTCTTTATACCCTTCCAGCTTCTCCTCCTCATCGGAAATACTGTTGCCCAATGCGTCGAGCTGAGAGGTAAGACTAGATTTATCCTTTTGCAGCTGGTTAAGCTGACTTTGCAAATCGCTAATTGAAGCAGCTTTTACTTCTTTTGCCGGCGAAGCAATCGGAATTGTCACGGTCAATACGATCAGCGCAACCGCACAGGCCAAAATTCGTTTGGCTTTGGATCGCTTGCTTAACTGTTCCATGTCAAAATTACCCCCTAAATCACTAAACTCTGATATGATTGCGAATACTCACAATACTTCCTAATACCCCTATGGCAACGCTGGAAATCAGGAAGAATGCCCCCAAATCCAATGCCACATTTTGGAATGGTATAATGCTGGCAAATGCCGACTGCAGCCAGCTGGAGGCCTGATCCAAAAAGGTACCCAAAACATAAGAATACCCAAGCCAGATGCAAAGGTAAGCGATAACCGCTGAAATCAAACCTAAACAAATCCCTTCCACAATAAAGGGAAGACGGATAAAACTGTTGGTCGCTCCCACATATTTCATGATGTTCAGCTCTTTTCTTCGGCTGAATATCGTCGCACGGATCGTATTTGTGATAATCACCAGAGACACAATCACCAAAGCGGCTACAATGCTCCATCCCACTATGTTGACAAGCCTTTTGATATCGGTCAAGGTGTTTGCTACAGAATCTGCCGCCCGTACAGACTCGATTCCCTCAATCTGTTCCAAAGAAGATTTGGTCTGTGACAATCTGCTCAGGTCCTTGATCTTTACCACAAAAGAATCCGGGAGGGGATTTTCTTCTCCCTGATAATCATCCAAAAGACTTCCCTTTTCTCCCCACTGTTCTTTTTGCTGTTGTAAGCCTTCTTCTTTCGAGACAAAAGTTACTTCCTGGATGTTGTCGTCTACTGTTTCTATCTTTTGCTGCGTTTCCTCAATAAATTCAGACCACCAAGAGGTTTCCCCTTCAGGAGTTTCACTGCTTAAAGTAAACGGCGTCTGCCCCTCAGCCTCCATCTTATCGTGATAATCAGCTTCTGTATACATGAAAGCGACTACCTCGTTTTGGTCCTCCATATATTTTACCATGTTGTTGATATTTTCTGTCAGCAAAACCGCAAATCCGACAATCAAAAGGCATGCGGTCAGAACTCCTACAGAGGCTAAAGTCATCATCCTGTTGGACCATAAACTTTTCACTCCCTGTTTGAGCAAATATTTAAAACTATTTCCCTTCATTGCGACCTCCTATAAATTCATCAAACACAACCTTACCGTGTTCAATGCTAATGGTACGGCCGCCGAAATGACGCACAATGTCGTGTTCATGGGTAACCATCAAAATAGTGGTACCGCATTCATTGATTCCCTTTAAGAGATCAACAATTTCATAAGAAAGCTCCGGGTCTACATTTCCGGTAGGCTCATCTGCGATAATCAATGGCGGATCGTTTACCAAAGCTCTTGCCAGCGCGACACGCTGCTGCTCACCGCCGGAAATCTCATGGGGAAACCGTTTCGCCTTATCCGCAAGTCCCATTAAATTTAAAATATATGGCACTCTACTGCGGATATATCTATTAGAAGCATCGGTCACCCGAAGACTAAACGCCACATTGTCAAAAACATTCAGTGTCGGTATCAGCCGGAAATCCTGAAACACTACCCCTAAAGTCCGCCGGAATTCCGGAATTTTTTTTGCTTTAATCTCATTTAAGTTATATCCATTTACTGTAACGGTTCCTGAAGTCGCCACCTTTTCTCGCAGTAACAGTTTGATAATGGAACTTTTTCCTGCTCCGGAAGAGCCAACAATAAATGCAAATTCACCTTTGTCAACATGGAGATTGATATTATCAAGTGCTGGTGTCTGGTTGTCATATGTAAATGAAACATCAACTAAATCTATCATATAACTGCCCCTAAAAATTTAATACAAAGTCTGAAGATAAGCTAAAAAGCTTATCTTCAGTCAACCAGCTCCTAACATCGGCTCTGAATGGAATCCGCTCCTTACAGTTTCACCGGATTAGAAGTCAAATATTTTTTCACCATCAATGCAATCTTAAACACAATCGCATGATCGAATTCCCGCAGGTCAAGACCTGTAAGCTTTTTGATTTTTTCCAGTCTGTAGACCAGTGTATTTCTGTGAACAAAGAGCTTTCTCGAAGTCTCAGAAACATTCAGGTTGTTTTCAAAGAAACGTCTGATGGTAAACAGAGTCTCGTGATCCAGAGAATCGATAGAGCCCTGTTTAAACACTTCTTTCAGAAAAGTTTCACATAAGGTAGTCGGCAGCTGATAAATCAGACGGGCAATTCCCAAATTGTCATAGGACACGATGCTCTCTTCATTGTCAAACACCTTTCCGACTTCCAAAGCAACCTGTGCTTCCTTAAAGGATTTAGCCAAATCTTTGATACCGGAAACACTGGTACCGATTCCCACAATAACTTTGGTATAGAACTCGCTGCTGAGAGTATCCACGATAGAACGAGCCAATTTTTCCAAATCCTTAGATTCAATACCTGGCTTAATCTCTTTAATGAGCACAATATCGCTCTCACTGATATTGAATACAAAATCTTTCTGCTTGTCCGGGAAGAGATTCTGCACCACATCATAAGCGGAAACATCATTGACAGACAACACGCGAATCAAAAGAGCGACCCGGCTCACGTCTGTATTGAAATGGAGTTCTCTCGCCTTAATGTAAATATCTCCCGGCAGGATATTATCCAGTACCACATTTTTCACGAAATTATTTCTATCATATTTTTCATCATAATACTGTTTG
>CALWNT010000113.1 GCA_944382885.1 uncultured Clostridia bacterium
GATCTCTGGCAGCAGTTCCTGTACATGTGTGTAATTTCTTTTGCTCATAGAATTACCCCCTTGATGTAGTCTATTTTCCTACATCAGGGGGGCTTTGTCTATTGTCCGTTTTTTCTGGACATGTTCATAAACGCTGGGATACTTTTTTAGTGGGCGAATACTCTTTTCGCTTCTTCCCAAACTTCCGTGAAGGGAACGTCATAAGCGGCTGCCGCTTTTTGTACGTCGGCGAACTCTGGCTTGGCTTTCAAGATGCCATGACCTTCACTGAGTTTCATCCGAATCTCGCCGTATTTGGTGGCAACTGTTTCGAAGCGGGAGCGGAGGATCATTCTTTCACAGTGCTTGATCCGGACTCCCAAGGTAGTGGTATGACGGAGGATCATTTTGGTCAGTCTTTCCCGGTCTGCCGGACGGCACAGGCAGGTGAGCATCGTGCCGGGGCGGCTTTTTTTCATCTGGATGGAGGTAAAGAATACGTCCAGCGCACCGGCTTCAAATAACAATTCCTGAACGGACCCCAAAGCTTCGGGAGTCATATCGTCTAAATTACAGGAGAGCTCTAAAATCTCGTCGTCAGTTTTATCGTCAGAGGTCTCGCCCCAAAAGGCGCGGACACAGTTCGCAATTTCGAAATCTTTATTGCCCATGCCGTATCCGGTTTTCTCCAGTGACATCACCGGCATAGATCCGAAACGGGAAACAAAGTGTTTGAGCAAAGCGGCGCCTGTGGGGGTACAGAGTTCCCCTTTGATCTCCCGGCTGTAACTGGGAACCCCCTGCAAAATATGAGCGGTAGCAGGCGCCGGAACCGGCAATACACCGTGAGCACAGCGAACAAAACCGCTGCCCAGATGGATGGGAGAGGAAATGATTTCGTCAGGCCGCAGCATGGAAATCAGCAGACAGCATCCCACTACGTCGGCAACGGCGTCTAAAGAGCCGACTTCATGAAAATGAATTTGATCAATGGGAGCATTGTGGGCGTGGGATTCCGCTTCTCCGATCAGGCGGTAAACTTTTCCAGCGTCCTCCTTGACCGACTGAGGCAGAGGCAGGGTTTCAAGGACAGAAAGGATATCCTGATAGCTGTAATGATGATGATGTCCGTGATGGTGGTGTTCTTCTTCCTGATGATGGTGGCTGTGTTCATCAGAAGGATGAGCATGAACATGCGGAGCGTTTTCGTGGGGATGACTGTGGGTTTCCTCTGGATGGTGATGATGTCCTTCATGGGAATGATCATGAGAGTGTTCCTCCTCTCCTAAGACAGTTACCGTCATGTGGGTGCCCCAGATGCCGCATTTTTGAGTGGGAGCGGGGGAAACACTTACCCCGTCTAACCCCAAATGATTCATCGTATGGATGAATTGTTCCTGTTCTTCTTTGGATAACAGTTCATAAAGGGCAGCCATCAGCATATCTCCGGCAGCGCCCATGTTGCATTCTAAATAAAGGGTTTTCAATTTGCATTCCTCCTGTTGCACGGTGCCGCCTTTCTCAAAGGGTTATCAATGGAAAAAGCGGCACAGGATTTTTTATTTTATATGGTTAATCATGCTGGCCAGATATCCAGCTCCAAATCCGTTGTCGATGTTCACCACACTCACTCCGCTGGCACAGGAATTGAGCATGGAAAGCAAGGCGGATAAGCCGCCGAAGTTTGTACCGTAGCCAATACTGGTGGGGACGGCGATTACCGGACAGTCTACCAATCCGCCGATCACGCTGGCCAAAGCGCCTTCCATCCCAGCCACAGCTACAATGACTTTGGCGCTCATGAGAATGTCCAGTTTGGATAAAAGCCGGTGAAGTCCTGCGACTCCTACGTCATAAAGCCGCTCCACCCGGTTTCCCAAGGCCTCGGCGGTAAGAGCGGCCTCCTCTGCTACCGGAATATCACTGGTGCCGCCGGTTGCCACAACGATGGAGGAGTCTGCGGTAATTTCGCTTTTTTTCCCCACGATACCGATTCTGGACACCGGGTCGTAAAAAAACGAGAGTTCTTTTTGGACGTCCTCCGCCTTATCCGGGTCTAACCGGGTGATTAAAATATTGCTGTTGCCTTTGGAGGCCATGGCCTTTGCGATACCGATGATCTGCGCGGCGGTTTTGCCGCTTCCGAAAATCACCTCAGGGATTCCCTGACGCAGGGAACGGTGATGGTCTATTTTAGCATATCCCAAATCCTCAAAAGGGGTGATCTTGAGGGAAAGCATAGCTTCCTCAGGGGAAACACTGCCGTCTTTGACCTGATTGAGTAACTGAAGAATGCGTTCTTGTTCCATAGTCAGCTCCTTTTTGCTGTAAGTTCCATAGTTTGTGAAGGTCAGTCTGTTTTTTAAGCTTCCGGTTTGCGGGGAACGAGATCCAACACCGCTTCCGGAAATTCACCAAGCAGCAGGGCGGAAATTTTCTCCCGCTGCTGGACTGCGTTTGGAAACTGATTTTCTGTCAGCTGTAGTTTGGCGCCCCCTGAAGCTGTCACACGGACGCGGAAATCGGAAAACCCAAGGGAGAACAGCTCGTTTTCACAGCGCTCCACCTTTTCAAGCAGCTGCGGGGAAATTTCTATACCGCTGGGAATGCGGGTGGCAAGACAGGCGTAGGCTGGTTTATCCCAAGTGAAAAGTCCGGCCTGTTTGGAAAGCTCACGGATTTCCCTTTTGGTGATACCGCATTCCCTTAAGGGAGAACGGATCGAAAGTTCTTGGATCGCTTTCATGCCCGGTCGGTCATCTGATGAATCGGAGGCGTTGGTACCGTCAAATACAACAGGATACCCATCGCGCTCCGCCAGTTTTTTTATTCTCGTGAAAATAGCCTTTTTGCAGTAGTAACAGCGGTTTTGTGGATTTTGGGCTACTTCGGGTACCTCCAAAACCTCAAGGTGTTCTACTGTAAAAGGAATTTCAAGAGAAGCAATCAGCTTTTTTGCGTCTTCCAGCTCAAAGTGGGGCTGAAAGGGGGATTTTACGAAATAAGCGTGCAAATCGCATCTCGCCTGTTTTGCCGCGTAGAGCAGATAAGCGGAATCCACCCCGCCGGAAAAAGCAACAGCGGCCTTTGGATAAGCTTTCAAATAATCGGTTAAAGTCATATTTTTCTCCTGTATAAGAAAAAAGCCCACAGTAAAACAAGCGCATCCGCGGCGCTTTCTGTGAGCCTTCCTGGCAAGTGATTGTTTTGAGTTTTATTGGGCTTCAGCCCGGCGGAGGATACTTCCTGTATGCTTCCGATTTTTATTACAAATTTAGTCTACAATATTCTCCCTCAAAAGTCAATGGCCTTCTTTTGGCAGAAAAAAGACAGATTTGCGCAAAAAAATGATTTTTGTTATAATCTTTAGTTGGAAAAAGGGCGCAGAGATCCTAAAAGAAAACGAATTGTCGGAAAGTCTGTGAGTCAGAGGACTTTTGGGGGACAGAATAGAGTAGATGAAAAATAAGAGCAGGGTCTTAAAATGGTTTCCGTCAGAGAATGGGACAAGCTGTTTGCTTTATGTCTGTAAATGGAAATTTGTGTTCCTGAAGATTGAGAGAAGTAGGAGGAATCGGATAACATGAACGGAACTTCAATGGGAAATCCGTTGGGATATGAAAAAATACCGGTATTGTTAAGAGGGTTTGCAATTCCCAGCATCATCGCGATGGTGGTAAGCTCTCTTTATAATATCGTAGACCAGGTATTTATTGGACAAGGGGTAGGCTATCGGGGAAATGCGGCAACCAATGTGGCATATCCCCTCACCACCATCTGTTTGGCAATCGCCCTTTTAATTGGGATTGGGAGCGCTTCCCGGTTTTCTCTGTACTTGGGACAGGGAAGGCCGGACCTGGCAAAGAAAATCGTCGGGAACGGCGTCTGCATGATGGTGGTATTCGGCATTATTTATGCGGTTTTGATTGAAATTTTCTTGCATCCGCTGCTGACCGCTTTCGGTGCTACTGCGGATATTATGCCCTATGCGGAAAGCTATACCCGGATTACGGCAATCGGTATGCCTTTTTTAATCGTGACCAACGGGATGAGCAATCTCGCACGTGCGGACGGAAGTCCCAAATATTCGATGGTCTGCATGTTGATCGGTGCGGTGATCAACACCATCCTGGACCCGATCTTTATCTTTCTGTTCCATTGGGGAGTGGCCGGGGCGGCTTGGGCCACAGTGATCGGGCAGTTTTTCTCTTTTCTTGCGGCGGTATGGTATATCGGGAAATTCCGCAATGTGCAGTTAGAGCGGGAAGATTTTCGGCTGGTACCGAGAGAATGCGTCAAAACAGCTGCTTTGGGGATGAGCAACAGCCTCAATCAGGTGGCAATCACCTTTGTTCAGATTGTCTTAAACAATTCCCTGACTTATTACGGGGCGCAGACCATTTACGGACAGGAAATTCCTCTGGCGGCCTGCGGAATTGTCATGAAAACCAACGCCATTTTGCTGGCGTTTATTATTGGGATTTCTCAGGGATCTCAGCCAATCATCGGGTTTAACTATGGTGCAAAACAGTATGCCCGGGTGAGAAAGACCTACCAGCTGGCGATTTGCTGTAACCTGGCGATTTCCGCAGTAGGCTTTATTTTGTTTCAGTTTTTCCCGCATCAGATCATTTCCCTGTTCGGCACGGGGGACGAGCTGTATTTTGATTTTTCAATCAAATTTATGCGGATTTTTCTGATGATGGTATTGATCAACGGCGTGCAGCTGTTGTCCTCCAACTTTTTTGCCGCAATCGGAAAGCCGGTGAAGGGGCTTTTGCTTTCCATGACCAGGCAGGTATTCTTTTTGATCCCATTGATTTTGATTCTGCCTCTGTTTTTCAAGCTGGATGGGATTCTGTATGCCGCTCCGGTAGCGGATGCGATTGCCTTTGTGATCACCGTGCTATTGATCCGAAGAGAATTAAACCATATGAAAGCATTGGAACGGGCAGAAGCAACAGTGCAAAGCTAAAATAGGAAAGAGGGGAAACCGTATGGTAACAATTGTAGTAATCGACGGCCAGGGGGGAGGCGTTGGCAAAAGCCTGGTGGAACAGATCAGAAAAGCGATCCCGAAAGGGAAGATTATCGCCGTAGGTTCCAATGCGGCGGCAACTTCCAATATGATGAAGGCCGGAGCAGACGCAGGGGCTACCGGAGAGAACGCGGTGCTCTATAACTGCCGGTATGCGGATATTGTCACCGGTCCCATTGGAATTGTACTGGCAAACAGTATGCTGGGTGAAATTACCGGCAAGATGGCCTATGCGGTGTCGGACTGCGACGCCAAAAAGATTCTGATTCCTGCGTCCAAATGTCCAGTATCTGTTGTGGGCCTTGCGGAAAAGCCCTTGGGAAAATATATCGAAGAAGCGGTTTCCATGATGAAAGCCTATGTAAGCGGGCTTGACAGCCGTTGATTTTTTCGCTATACTTTTTTTGTATTTCGCTGAAAAATCAGCGGGTTGTAGTTTGCTTTTCACAGCAAAACAGCAAGGCCAGGAAGGCCAGTTCAAACAAACCGAGCAACATGTGAATAGGAAATAGATGAAAAATCATGAAGATTTTGCCTCTTCATGATTTTTTCTTTTGGAAAGGGATCACCTGTTTGAATGGGATTGTAGATTAAAAAATTCTGAGAAAGGGGGACAGCTAAAATGGAACAAGTGCTGAAATGGGGAAAGAGATTGGGCAAAAAGATTTTGGAACTGACAATCTGGCTGTTTTTACTTTCCCTGATGGTATTTTATATGGCGAGGCTTGCCCCAGGAGATCCGCTGCGGGCTTACTATGGAGATGGCGTGGAACGGATGAGTACCGCCCAGCAGCTTCAGGCGGAGGAAAAGCTGGGGCTGAATCGGCCGATCTATGTGCAGTATGGTCTTTGGCTCAGGGGCGCGCTGTCTGGAAATTTTGGAATTTCCTTCCAATACAAACAGGACTGTACCGCAGTGATTGGAAGTCTTTGGCAGAATACGGCGCTTTTAGGCGGACTTTCCTATCTTCTGACCTTTTTGCTGGCGCTTTTGATCGGCTGCTTTTGCGCCATGCGAGAGGACTCTTTATGGGATAAGCTTTTGGGAAAGCTCAGCATGGTTTTGTCGGCCATTCCCTCCTTCTGGATCGCTCTGCTTTTGATTCTGTTGTTTTCAGTAAACTTAGGATTGCTTCCTTCCGGCGGAGCCTATGACCCGGGAGGCGGCGGAGGATGGCTTGACCGACTTGTTCATTTGATCCTGCCGCTGACGGTTCTGGTGTTGGGACATGTATGGTATTACGCCTATCTGATCCGCTGCCGTTTGCAGGAGGAAATGAGAAAGGACTATGTAATTTTTGCCTTATCCAAGGGACTGAGCGGAAAAGCTGTATTATACCGGCACTGTTTGAGAGGCAGTTTGCCCTATCTGATTAGTCTGATGGCTCTTTCCGTCCCCCATATCTTAGGCGGCACCTATATTGTGGAAAAGGTGTTTTCTTATCCGGGGCTTGGCACCCTTTGCTTTGAAAGCGCCAAGTATCACGACTATAATCTTTTGATGGTATTGACGCTGCTGACTGCTTTTTTCGTCATTGTATGCCATATGGCGGCTCAGGCGATCTCTCAGCGGTTAGATCCCCGTATGAAAGGAGGGAAAGGATTTGGCTTTCGAACCTATGAATAACGGTTGTCTTTCAGAAAACTTGGGAGATTCTTCCCCGAAACTGGAATCCTTGTCCGCTGTTGAGGAAGAGGACGGCCTTTCTCCTTCTTTATTTGTTTTTGTGTCCAAACCTCAGAAAGAAACTGTTTTCACCGAGCGGGTTTCCAAACGCTTTCCGCTTTTCTCCGTTTTGATACTGGGCCTGATTGGTTTCGGCTGCTTATTCGCGGAGCTTTTGATGAATCACGATCCCGCTTTTTTGGATTTAAGCCATACCGGGGAAGCGCCGGGAAAGGAATTTTATTTCGGCACCGACTTTTTGGGGCGGGACATTTATTCCATGATCTGGGCAGGAGGAAGAACTTCTCTGCTGATCGGATTTCTGGCGGCAGCGATTTCGGCGGTCATTGCATTGCTGTACGGAGGGATCAGCGGGTGGGCGCCCTGGTGGCTGGATCGGGTGATGATGCGTTTTGCCGATCTGCTTTTGAGCATTCCATCTATTTTGCTGGTCATCTTTTTAGGAGGCATTTTTTCTGCTTCTACGCCGGTTACCCTGGCGCTGATGATCGGCTTTACCGGCTGGGTGAGTATGGCGAAGCTGGTGCGAACCCAGGTTTTGCAGCTGAAAAAAAGCGAATACCTTCTTGCGGCCCGATCGATGGGGGCGGGATTTTTCTATCTGCTGCGCCGCCATCTGCTGCCGAATCTGTTGCCCTCGGTCCTGTTTATGATGGTGACGAATATTGGTACCGCTGTGGCCTCTGAAGCGACTTTGAGCTTTTTGGGCATCGGCCTTCCAGCGGAGAGCGTCTCCTGGGGAGCGATGCTCTCTCAGGCGGATCGGGCGCTTTTGACAAACAGCTGGTGGATGATCATAATTCCCGGCCTGTTCTTGACGGCGGTATTACTGTCTGTAATGGGCATTTCCAATTATCTGAGAAAGGAAGAGATACAAAAATGTTCCAACTTCACAAAATAAAAAAAGGCTTAGCGGCAGGCTTGGCCGCTCTGTTCTGCCTGACCGCCGCATCCTGCGCAAAGGACGGCGGTCAAGCGCAAATAGACGATCAGGAAACTTTGGTATACGGAAGTACAGACTATACCGCCATTAACCCGGCTCTGTATGAGCATGGGGAGATCAATTCCCTGATTTTTTCAGGGCTGACGGCACATGACGCGGAAAACAAGGTGGTGCCGGGGCTAGCGGAAAGCTGGGAATTTGACGAAAGCTCCAACACCTATACCTTTCATCTGCGGGAAGGTGTGAAATGGCATGACGGGGAAGATTTTACCTCTGAGGATGTGAAATTCACCCTGGAGACCATTATGAATCCGGACAACGCTTCTGAAATTGCTTCCAACTACGAAGATATCACCAATATCGAGACGCCTGACGAACAGACCGTCTTGATTTCTCTCAAGGCGCCCAACGTAGCAATGCTGGATTATCTTACCGTGGGGGTGCTGCCGAAGCATCTATTAGAGGGAAAGGATATCGCCACAGACAGCTTTAACCAGAATCCTGTGGGAACGGGGCCCTACAAGCTCACGCAATGGGAAATGGGGCAGAGCATTATTCTGGAGAAAAATGAGGCGTACTTTGGCGGAGAGCCGAATATCGATACTGTGATCTTTAAAATCGTTCCTGACGAAAAGGTGCGTGCGGTACAGCTAAAGTCGGGAGAACTGGATTTGGCGCAGGTTTCCCCCCAGGATGGAGAGACCTTTCAAAACGAATCGGGATATACGGTTTATGACATGGATACGGCCGACTACCGGGGGATTTTATATAACTTCAACCATCCCTTTTTCCAGAAGCACCGGGAAGTGGTAAACGCTTTAAGCTATGCCATCGACCGTCAGGCAATGATCGATACTGTTTTGCTGGGAAAAGGAGAGATCGCCTATTCTCCCCTTCAAGCGGGCCCTTATTACAACGACGGCATCCTCAAATACGACTATGAACCCGAAAAGACACGGCAGATGCTGGAAGAGGCCGGCTGGTCCAAAAACAGCGACGGATATTATGAAAAAGACGGGGATGTGTTGGAATTTACCATTAACTGTTCTGAAGGAGATCAGGTGCGGATTGATATGGCCGCCATCTGTGCCCAGCAGCTGCGGGAGGTTGGCGCAAATGTGACCGTTTCGGTGAATCCGGAAATCGACTGGGAGGGACAGGAAGCCTATTTGATCGGATGGGGAAGCCCCTTTGATCCGGACGACCATACCTATAAGGTGTTCGGCACGGGTAAAGGCGCGAATTACAGCGCCTATTCCAATGAAAAGGTAGATGAGCTGCTGCAAAAGGCCAGAGAAACAGACGTAGAAGAAGAGCGTAAAGCGTATTACGACGCCTTTCAGGAGGAACTGATGAAGGATCTGCCTTATACTTTTCTTGCCTATGTAGACGCGGTTTATGTTTCGAGCAGAGAGATCGTCGGAATTACCGAGGATACAGTATTAGGTCATCACGGCGTAGGGATCTTCTGGAATATCGCTCAATGGGAACTGGCATAACGGCAGACGGCAAAAAGGCGATTTCGCTTTCAAAGGAGGGAAAAAGGTGTCCCAGGAAAAAAGGATTCCGGTGCTGGAACTAAAAGATCTCTGTGTAGAATTTGAAGCCAATACCGGCCGGGTATATGCGGTCAGGGGAGTTTCCCTCTCTCTGGAACGGGGAGAAACGCTGGCGCTGGTGGGAGAATCCGGCTGTGGCAAAACGGTACTCTGCCGGAGTATTGCCGGCCTTTTGCCGGCTCATGGGAAAGTGACCCAGGGAGAGGTTCTTCTGGACGGACAGAATCTAACAGGGGCGTCGCCCTCCCTTTGGCGAAAGGCCAGAAGGGAAAAAATAGGAATGCTTTGGCAGAATCCCATGACATTTTTTCACCCCGCTATCCCAGTGGGGAAACAGATCACAGAGGGACTTCTGTTACGGAAAACTTGTTCCAAAAAGGAAGCCTTTCGCCGAGGAGAGGAGTTGCTTTCCCAGTTGGAAATCTCTGATGCGGGGAAACGGATGAAAGATTATCCCTATCAGTGGTCCGGCGGAATGCTGCAGAGGGGAGCTTTGGCAGCGGCGCTTTTGAAAGAACCGGAGCTTTTACTGGCGGATGAGCCCACCACCGCTTTAGACGTTGTTTCTCAGAGAAAAATGCTTTCTTTTTTAAAAAATTGCACCAAAGAATATGGGCTTTCCGTCATTTTTGTCACCCATGATTTGCTGGCGGCCGCAGAGGTAGCAGACCGGATTGCGGTGATGTACGGCGGAAGAATTGTGGAAATCGGCAAAACCGAAGAAGTGCTGGAAGACCCAAAGCATCCCTATACCTGGGGGCTGATGTCCTCTTTGCCGTCACTGTGGAAGGAGGGGAAGCCAAAGGGGATTCCGGGATTCCCGCCGGATATGAGAAGTCTTCCGAAAGGAGACCTGTTCGCACCGAGAAACCTTTATGCAATGGAGATCGACTGGAAGGAGGAAGCGCCGATATTTCCGGTTACCTCTACCCATTTTGCCGCGACCTGGCTGCTGCATCCTTTGGCGCCGGAGGTGTCCTGTCCGGTTAGATTGAGCCTGTCAGCTCGGGAAAAGGAGGAAAAATATGAATAATCCGCTCCTTTCTGTTTCTCATCTAGGGAAAGAATATCATCATGGGGGACAGAAGATAATTGGAATCAAGGATATCAGCTTTTCTCTCCAAAAAAGGGAATGCTTTGGCATTGTAGGGGAATCCGGCTCTGGAAAATCTACGCTGGGAAGGCTGATTGCGGGACTGGATACCCCCACCCAAGGCAAGGTGGATTTGAAAGGACATCAGGTGCAGATGATATTTCAAAATCCCTTTTCCGCAGTCAATCCCAGGATGAAGCTGTCTGAAATTCTTTTGGAACCGCTGGTGATTCAGCATGTGGGCACCAAACAGGAACGGCTTTCTAAGGTGCGGGAAATACTGTCTCAGATAGGGCTTCCCCAATTTCTCCTTGACCGCTATCCCAGTGAGCTTTCTGGTGGACAGCTTCAACGGGCTGTGATTGGACGGAGTTTGCTCTTTTCCCCTCAGCTTTTGGTGGCGGATGAACCCACCGCTTCTTTGGACGTCTCCATCCAAGCACAGATGATGGAGCTATTGCTGAACATGAGAGAACGGACAGGGATGGCGCTGGTGCTGATTTCTCACGATCTGAATTTAGTGCGTCGTCTCTGTCCACGGCTTGCGGTATTGGAGCAGGGGGAACTGGCAGAACTGGGTGAGACTAGAAAAATATGGGAAAATCCTCAAAGCGATGCGGCTAAAAAACTGATTTCGGGATGTTTCCATTTTTAAACAGAAAAGATTCGATCAGAGCGGAATACTGACGGCAATCGGCCGCAGTTTTTCCACTTTTTTGAATTGACGGAAAAAAGAGAAGAATCTATAATAAAAGGATAAGAGAAAAAGGACGCGACGTGGTGCAAACGAATCGGAAGCTACTTTTTAAGGTGCCGGTTCGCTTGCCCTATAGCGAAATGGACAGGAGGAAAAAAGGATGGTACAGATCGATTTATCGGGGAAGACCGCCGTTGTTACCGGCGGCAGCGGAGAACTGGGACGTGTCATCGCGAGAACCCTGGCGCAGGCCGGAGCGGATGTGGCGGTACATTACTTTGGCAATCCGAAAAAAGCGGAAAAAGTGGCAGAGGAAATCCGGAAAATGGGGAGGAAAGCCATCTCCGTATATGCCGACGTGACGGAGTTAGACAGTGTGATGAAAATGAAAGCGCAGATAGAGGCCGAGCTTGCTCCGCCGGAAATTGTAGTGGATGCCGCGGTGATCCAATATGAATGGCTGACGGTGTTGGAACAGCCCATTGAGGATTATGAAAGCCAGTTTAAAAGCTGTGTGCTTCACAATGTGAATATGGCCAAGGCCTTTATTCCCCATATGATCGAAAAACAATACGGACGCTTTATTGGAATCAATACCGAGTGTTCCATGCAGATGTTTCCCAGATATTCTGCCTATGCCTCCGCCAAGCGTGGAATGGACGGAGTCCTTCGAGTGCTGGCCAAGGAAGTGGGGAAATATCAGATTACGGTGAACCAGGTGGCTCCGGGCTGGATGATCAGCGATAAATTCAGAGAACACCCGGCGGACGACGCGGATTATATCAGCCGGGTTCCGATGGCAAGACGGGGAGAAGATCAGGATATCGCCAACGCCGTATTATTCTTGGCTTCTGATTTGGCTGGTTTCATCACCGGGGTTTATCTGCCGGTTTGCGGCGGGAACGAAATGCCCTGTATTTAAGAGGAAAGATTTAAAAAAAGCAAGATAAAATCAAAAGCACCGGCGCAATTCTCACGCCGGTGCTTTTTAGGAAAATAGACCAATTGGCTTATTGATTTTGCAGCAGCCAACGGATATTCTGGGCAAGGGCTTCGATTGCCTTTTGATCCTCCCGGGCCGGGATGGTGTCGGTGCGTCCTGCAATTACAGGGGGAAGGATTTCGTTTACATTGATACACCGGAAAATATCTTTTGCGGTAGCAACCGCCCGGTCAGGGGCGCCGCTGCCGCCGCCGGAAAGGAGAATCAGTCCCTTTTTTCCATCTGGAATCGGGGACTCTTTTCGTTTGAAGTGAGCATAGAAATAAATTTGCAGTCGGCTGAGCAGACTCAAAAGGGGGCCAGTCAGTTCTCCAAAATAAACGGGGGAAGCAATGACAATCAAATCACTTTCCACGATAGTTTGATAAATTGCGGTCATCTCATCGTCGATAGAGCAGGTTGTTTTGTCCATGCAGTACCGGCAGTCTTTGCATGGGGCAATTTTGCTCCGGTAGGCGTCAACCAAGGTTACTTCTCCGGGAAGCCCTTTTTGTAATGTCTCAACCAGAAAAGCGGTATCTCCGTGGAGATGCGGGGAACCGTAAAAAATCAGCGTCTTCATAATGTTTTATCCTTTTTTGTTTTATAAGTTTGGTGAATCAACACCGTAGTAGTTTTGTACTTTTTATATGATACAGGATACCTATTCGGAGGAAAAGTACCGTGTCCTGAATTTTTTGTGAATTTTGATAGAGGGGATTACAAACAGAAATTTATCTTTTATGTGGGGATACCGACCCCCACACCCCGGCCAACCTTTGTTCGCCCAAAGGTTGGATAAAGGGCGCCGCTCAGTCGCCGCGGGGGCTCTCTGCGGGTCTTTAAAGTGTTCTCCTAACCACGCGAAAAGGAAAAATTTAGTTTATCGTTCGGGCTGACGGCTATTCTGGTAGGAACTAATATTTTCCCTTGTACTCCGTTAGGAGTCAACTTTTAAGATTTACACTAAGCCTTCACGGCGTTTGAGTGAAGCTCTTTTGCCTACTTTTGAGCGAGCAAAAGTAGGCCGCGTGCGGGGCGGCTCCCCGCATAGCTTTTTTCTTTCTCCGAAAGG
>CALWNT010000114.1 GCA_944382885.1 uncultured Clostridia bacterium
GGCGGTTCTGGAATCGCCTGCCCAAGACCGGGCATATCGCCATTTTTGACCGTACCTGGTACGGCAGGGTGATGGTGGAACGGTTGGAAGGCTTCTGCACCAGCGAGGAATGGCATAGGGCTTATAATGAGATCAATGAGTTTGAAAAAGAGCTTTTCGATTGGGGAGCAATCATTGTTAAGTTCTGGATTCATATTGATAAGGACGAACAGCTCAGGCGGTTTGAGGATCGCCAGAATACGCCGTCAAAACAGTGGAAGATCACCGAAGAGGACTGGAGGAACCGCGAAAAGTGGGATCAGTATGAAGTGGCGGTAAACGATATGCTTCAGTACACATCGACGGACTTTGCCCCGTGGCATATTATCGAATCTCAGGATAAGCGGTTTGCTAGAATCAAGGCAATTAAAACCCTGATTCATGAAATTGAAGAACGGCTTGATTGATGTGTTGTGATGCAGGACCGGCTTAGGCCGGTCCTGCATTTGAGAGAAGAAAAAATTTACGTTAGAAAGGTTTACAATTATGATCAGAAAGTTTATTCAGTATTACAAGCCGCACCGGGTATTGTTCTTTTGGGACATGTTCTGTGCTCTGATTGTAGCGGGGTGCGACTTATTCTATCCAATTATCGCAGGAAACATCATTGACGATTACGTCCCTAACCGAAAATTGAAACTAATGCTCTTGTGGGTGGCCGCTTTGCTTTTCATCTATATTTTAAAAGCGTCTCTCAACTGGTTTATCCAATATTACGGGCATGTAGTGGGTGTCCGGATGCAGGCGGATATGAGGAGGGATACCTTCCGGCGCTTGCAGAAGCTGCCCTTTTCTTATTTTGACGAAAATAAAACCGGTACGATTATGTCCCGGATCATCAACGATTTGATGGATATTTCCGAGCTTGCCCATCATGGACCGGAAAACCTGTTTTTATCCATTATTATGTTGGTGGGATCTTTCACCATCCTTTGTACCATCAATGTTCCGCTGACCTTGATTATTTTTCTCCCGCTTCCTTTTATCGTGCTGTTCTCCATCAAAATGAGAAAGAGCATGAACGAAGCCTTTACCCAGACTCGTGTGGAGATTGCGGAGGTAAACGCCACCCTGGAAAACTCGATTTCCGGTATCCGGGTTTCCAGAGCTTATACCGGCTCTGACTTTGAGGAAGAAAAGTTCGCTGCCAGCAATGAGCGTTTTAAAAGAGCGCGGGGAATCGCCTATAAGGTGATGGCAAATTTCTTTTCCGGAATGGGGCTTTTTACCGACAGCCTTTATGTCCTTGTACTGGTGGCGGGTGGCTTGTTTTACTTTAACGGCGTCATTACGGTGGGGGACTTTACCAAATACCTGTTGTATATCAACATGTTTTTAAATCCCGTCAACCGTCTGGTGCAGTTTTATGAACAGTTCCAGAACGGAATGACCGGTTTCCAGCGGTTCCAGGAAATCATGAATGTACCGGAGGAGGAAGAGAAGGAAGACGCTTTGGATGTGGAAAAACTGGATGGAGTGATCGACTTTAAAGATGTCAGCTTTCAGTATGAGACGGACAGCGACGCGCCAAACGATGACCATAGTTTGGTGCTCCATCATATGAATTTACATATCGATCAGGGGAAAACCGTCGCCATTGTAGGACCGTCCGGTTCCGGAAAAACGACCCTCTGCCATTTGATTCCCCGGTTTTATGAACTCACCGGCGGGGAAATTGACATTGACGGCCACAATATCACTGATCTGACCCGGATTTCTCTGCGGAAAAATATCGGGATCGTTGCCCAGGATGTCTTTCTGTTTACTGGCACCATCCGGGAAAATATCGCGTATGGACGGCTGGACGCTACTGAAGAAGAGATTTATGACGCGGCGAGAAAAGCCAATATTCACGACTATATCCTGACTCTGGATGATGGATACGACACCTATATTGGCGAACGGGGAGTGAAGCTCTCCGGCGGCCAGAAACAGAGGATTTCCATTGCAAGAGTGTTTTTGAAAAATCCCTCGATTCTGATTTTGGACGAGGCGACTTCCGCATTGGATAACGCCACAGAAATGATGATCCAGCAGTCTTTGGAAGAGCTTTCCAGAGGACGTACCTGTATTATTGTGGCTCACCGGCTGTCTACCATTAAAAATGCGGACGAGATTATTGTACTCACCCATGAAGGAATCCAGGAACGGGGAAATCATGAGGAGTTACTCAAGAAAAACGGAATTTACGCGGAACTCTACCGCTATCAGTTTAAAGACCAGGAACAATAGCATACATCCGGGGAGGGCGGAAACGCTTTCCCCGGATGTGTTGCTTCGCAGTGCTTTTGGTTGACAGGAATCCTAAAATAGAATAAAATAAGCTGTTAAGATATCGGAACCTAAGAAAAAAGCAGGTGAATTTAGATGAACATTAAGATGGCCGGCATTGACTATCATCGGGCCAAACTGGACGAGAGGGCGGTCTTTTCTTTCGGAAAATCCGCTGCGGCAGAGGCGGAAAAAATGGTTTGTGACACCTTCGGCGCTGACGGTTGTGTGATTCTATCCACCTGTAACCGGACGGAACTGTGGATCAGCGGTGAAACGGAATCTACTCCCTTTGAGATTCTCTGTGAGCTGAAACAGGTCGACAAAGAATGTTATCGGGATTCTTTCCTGCAGTTAGAGGGGGAAGAAGCCCTTTGGTATCTTTTGAAGCTGTCCTGTGGGATGTGCTCTCAAATTTTTGGAGAGGACCAGATCCTGACCCAGGTCAAGGAAGCCCTTGTGATCTCCCGGCAGGCAGGCTGTGCAGACGCCGTTTTGGAAACGCTCTTCCGCACGGCGGTAACGGCGGCGAAGCGGGTAAAGACTCAGACGGTACTGACGAAGAAGGATCATTCTGTCGCCAACGCGGCAGTGGAATTGCTCAAAAATAAATGGGGGGATTTATCCGGTCTTCCCTGCCTTGTAATTGGAAATGGGGAAATGGGGAGACTGACGGCCGCTCTTTTACTCCAAAACGGCTGTCAGGTGAAAATGACACTGCGCCAATATAAAACAAAGGATGTTGTGATTCCTGGAGGATGCGGCGCCATTGATTATGACCGGCGTTTAGAAGCGTTAGGATGGGCGAAAGTAGTGATTAGCGCGACGTTAAGCCCCCACTATACTTTGAGATATGAAGAAGCCGGAGCGCTGTTGCAGCAAAAGGGCGGAATGCTGATTGATTTGGCCGTGCCGAGAGACATTGATCCCAAAATCGGTGAGCTTCCCGGTGTGACCTGCTACGATATGGATGCTTTGGGCTGTCCGGAATCTGAGGAAAACCGGAAGGAACGGGAAAAGGCGGAAGGAATTTTAAAAGAATATCAGGAGGAGTTTCTTCGGTGGTATGGCTTTCGAAGCTGGGTTCCGGTGATGGAGGAAATCAGCAGAGCAGTGTCTAAAGATTTTCTGGGCAGAATGCAAAAGCCCCTCGGTAAGCTCAGCCTACCGCCTGATGAGGACGAACAATTCAGAGCAACGCTGTCTGCGTCGTCTGTCAAGGCGGTGTCCAAATTGCTTTTTGGCCTGAAGGAGGAGCTGGAACAGGAAAACTGGGAGGAATGTATTTCCGCTCTGCACCGTTCGGCAAAGAAAGGAACTCAGTGCGATACAGAGGAGAGGCAAGATGGATAAAGGTTCAAAATACGGTATGTTCCCGCTGTTTCTTTCCCTGGAGGGAAAGACCTGCGTTGTGATAGGCGGGGGAAAAATTGCCCAGCGAAGGATTGAGACCCTTCTCTCTTTTGGATGTAGGTTAAAGGTCATTTCTCCCCAGCTGACTCCGCAGTTACAAAAACTGGCAGAAGCGAATGCCTTTTCCTGGGAGGCGAGACCCTATCGGGAAGGGGATTTCGCGGGTGCTTTTCTGGCAGTGGCGGCTACTGACGTTAGAGAAGTGAACCACCAGGCGGCGGTGTTCTGCCGCCAAGAGGGGATCTTTATTTCTGTGGCGGATTGTGTGGAGGAATGCACCTTTCAGTTTCCGGCAGTGGTGCGAAAGCCTCCTCTGATAATTGGAATTAATTCCGGGGGAACAGACCACGCCTTGGTCAAAAAGACGGCGGCGTTTTTAAGGACTCGTCTTGAAGGCTGGGTAGGAGAAAAAGGAGAAAAGGATGAAGAAAATACGAATCGGAAGCCGTGACAGTGCTTTGGCGGTTGCTCAGACACAGCTTGTGATCGACAGAATCAAGGTACTCTGTCCGGAGCTTGTAGTGGAACTGGTGACCATGAAGACCATCGGAGATAAAATCCTTCATAAAGGCTTGCATGAGATTGGCGGAAAAGGATTGTTTGTCAAAGAACTGGACGAAGCGCTCTTAAACGGGCAGGTGGACTATACTGTCCACAGCCTAAAGGATCTGCCGATGGAGGTGAATCCTGATCTGCCGGTTATGGCTTATTTTGAGCGGGAAGATCCCAGAGATGTTTTGGTGCTGCCCCAATCTTATCAGGACGGAGATCGGCCCTTTGATCGGGTCGGTTCCTCCAGTCTGAGAAGAAAGCTTCAGCTCAAGAAACTATTTCCGGAGGCAGAATTTTCCTTGGCCCGGGGCAATATTGTAACAAGGCTGAGAAAACTGGATAAGGGGGAATATTCCGCTTTGATTTTAGCGGCAGCCGGTTTAAAGCGGCTCGGGCTGGAACAGCGGATCAACCGGTATTTTTCTGTGGAAGAGATGCTTCCCCCAGCGGGGCAGGGCATTCTGGCGATACAGGGAAGAAAAGGAGAGGAAGAGGCCTTTTTATCTAAGTTAGACTGTCCGGATTCCCGGGACGCCGCCACAGCAGAGCGCAGCTTTGTCGGCGCTTTAAACGGAGGATGCAGTTCTCCCGTGGCGGCCCTTGCCCAGCTGTATGGTCAGGAGATCAAGCTTTCGGGACTTTATTATAACGAGGCCTCCGAAGCATTCAGCGTATCTTCCCTAATTGGAGAGCGGGGAAAGGCTTATCAGATCGGACAGTGTCTGGCGGAAAAAATGAAAAAAGAATGGAACGGAATCAAATGAAACAGAATGGAAAAGTATGGCTTTTGGGCGCGGGTCCCTCTGACCCGGAGCTTCTCACCCTCAAGGGAAAACGGGTGCTGGAACAGGCTGAGGTTGTGATTTATGACAAACTGGTGGGAGCGGGTATTTTGTCTATGATTCCCGATACGGCGCAGCGGATCGATGTGGGAAAGACTGCTGGAAGCCATCCCGTCCCTCAGGAGGAAATCAACCGGCTTTTGCTGGAATATGCCCAAAAAGGGAAGCGGGTCGTCCGCCTCAAGGGAGGAGATCCCTTTGTTTTCGGCCGGGGAGGGGAGGAGCTGGAGCTGTTAAGCAAGCATCAAATTCCTTTCGAGATCGTGCCGGGGATTACCTCGGCGGTCAGCGTCCCCGCTTATGGGGGAATCCCGGTCACCCACCGGAACTTATCTTCCAGCGTCCATATTGTGACTGGCCACGCCCAGAAGGGAAAAGCTCTTTCGATTCCTTATGAGGCCTTGGTGCAGGCAGGCGGAACCATCATCTTTCTGATGGGGGTGTCTGCGCTAAAGGAAATTTGTCAGGGGTTGCTTTCGGCAGGTATTTCCCCTCAGATGCCTGGAGCGGTATTGGAACGGGGTACCACCGCCTATCAGCGCCGGGTAGTGGGAACGGTTTCCGATTTGTATGAGAAATTTCTTGAAGCGGAAATCAAAACGCCGGCAATCATTGTGGTGGGGGAGGTATGCCGCCTTTCGGAAAAATTTCATTGGGCGGAGGACCGGCCTTTGGGACGGCAGAGGGTCATTGTGACAAGACCCAGAAAACGGGCATCCATCCTTTCTGGGATGCTGCGGGAGCTGGGCGCAGAAGTCGTGGAACTGCCGTCTATCCGGACGGTGCGCCTCAGGCGCAATACCCTTTTGGGACAGGCAATCAGCGGGATTGCGGTTTACGATTGGGTTGTGTTCACCAGCCCGGAAGGGGTAGAACTGTTTTTCGAAGAATTAAAAGAGCGCCGTGTGGATGTGAGAAAGCTGTCTCACTTAAAATTTGCGGCCATTGGAAGTGCGACGAAAAAAGCGATAGAGGACAGGAATATTTTAGTAGAGTACATGCCCTCTGTTTACAATACAGAATATCTGGCCAAGGGTCTGGCACGCCGGGTCTATCGGAAAGAGCGCGTCCTGATTCCCCGTTCTGTAAAGGGGTCCAAGGTGCTCACGGACATCTTAGCAGAAAACCATATTGCCTATGATGACATTCCCTTATATGATGTGAAACCGGAACTTCAGCATCCCATAGAGCTGTTGCCCGAGGATCTTGTGACCTTTACCAGCGCCTCTACGGTGAAGGGATTTGTGGAAAGATTTCCGAAGGCAGACCTTTCTAAAGTCAGGGCGGTATGTATTGGAGAACAAACTGCCGCTGAGGCACGTAAATCCGGTATGAGGGTATTTGTTTCGCGGATGGCGACGATGGAAAGCATGGTAGAGAAGATTCTCGCCTTGGCAAAAGAAAAGGACAAATCATAAGAAATCTGTTTCCAATCACAGGGAGATGTAAAGAATGGAATTGTTGCAGCGGCCGAGAAGGCTGAGAAAGAATGAACTGGTTCGGAATATGGTACGGGAAACCAGAGTATCAAAATCCGCTTTGATCTACCCCGTATTCGTGCGGGAAGGGAAGAAGATCAAAGAGCCGATCCCCTCTATGGAGGGGCAGTTTCGGTACAGCACCGATGAGCTTCTGTATGAACTGGAAAAGCTGGCGCAGGCTGGTATTCGGCGGGTCATGCTGTTCGGGATTCCCGACAAGAAAGATGAGTTAGGCAGCGGAGCCTGGGCGGAGGATGGAATTGTACAGAAGGCTTTGCGGCTGGCCAAAAAGGAGTTTCCGGATCTTTATTATATTACCGACGTCTGTCTGTGCGAATATACTTCTCATGGGCATTGCGGAATGTTAAGCGGCTGTTCGGTGGAGAATGATAAAACCCTTCCCTTACTCGCCAAAACCGCCTTGTCCCATGTTCAGGCAGGGGCAGATATGGTGGCGCCCTCCGATATGATGGACGGCAGGGTGTTGGCGATTCGAAACTGCCTCGACGAAAATGGCTTTGTGGATACGCCGATTTTGTCCTATGCGGTAAAATATGCTTCTTCCTTTTACGGACCTTTTCGGGAAGCGGCGGGTTCCGCACCGTCTTTCGGAGACCGGAAAGGTTATCAGATGGACTACCACAACCGGAAAGAAGGACTCAAAGAAGCGGCTTTGGACGTCCAAGAAGGGGCGGATATCCTGATGGTGAAGCCGGCGCTTTCTTATCTGGATGTCATTCAGGAGGTGGCGAATCGCTTTGACCTTCCAGTAGCGGCCTACAGCGTCAGCGGGGAATATGCCATGATGAAAGCGGCGGCAAAAATGGGATGGATCGATGAAGCAGGCGTGATCTGCGAGTCGGCTGTCAGTATCTTTCGGGCAGGGGCAGATATCCTCTTGACCTACTTTGCCAAGGAACTGGCGCAGTATATTGACGAGGGGAGGATTGGCTGATGACAAGATCAGAATCAGAGGAATTATTTACAAGAGCCAAAAAGGTAATTCCCGGCGGGGTCAACAGTCCGGTGCGGGCCTTTGGCTCGGTGCATTCCGCCCCGAGATTTATTGAGCGGGCAGAGGGCGCTTATCTTTATGACGTGGATCAAAACCGTTATCTGGATTTTGTGGGTTCCTGGGGCCCGATGATCTTAGGACATAATAGAGAAGAAATCCGACAAGCGGTCATTGAAGCGGCGCAAAAAGGGCTGAGCTTTGGCGCGGCTACCAAAGCAGAAGTGGAGATGGCGGAGCTGATTTGTTCGCTGGTACCGTCCATCGAGATGGTGCGGATGGTCAATTCCGGTACCGAAGCGGTGATGAGCGCCATACGGGCGGCCAGAGGATTTACCGGAAGAAATAAAATCATAAAATTTGCCGGATGCTATCACGGACATTCCGATGCAATGCTGGTCAAGGCTGGTTCCGGTGTGATGACCAGTGGAGTGCCGGACAGCGCCGGAGTTCCGATCGGATGCGCGGAGGATACCCTTACCGCGGAATACAATGACCTTTTTAGCGTGGAACGGTTATTTTTTCAGCATTCAGGCGAGATTGCGGCGGTAATCATAGAGCCGGTGGCGGCGAATATGGGAGTCGTACTGCCGAAAGATGATTTTCTCACTGGGCTGCGCGACCTCTGTACGAAGCATGGGGCGCTTCTGATTTTTGATGAAGTGATTACCGGTTTTCGGCTGGGAATAGGCGGAGCACAGGAGTATTATGGGGTAACGCCAGACCTGAGCACCTTCGGCAAAATTATTGGCGCGGGAATGCCGGTGGGAGCTTACGGCGGAAGGAAAGACGTGATGGAGCTGATCTCTCCCAGCGGCAAGGTCTATCAGGCAGGCACCCTCAGCGGGAATCCGGTAGCGATGGCGGCGGGGCTTTCTCAGCTTCGGTTTCTAAAAGCTCATCTGGAAGTATACGACAAGCTTGAGGTCTTGGGAGATCGGCTGAGAAACGGCCTTCGCGAAATAGCGGCTCGGTATGATGCGCCCTGTACTGTCACTGGAGTGGGTAGTCTGTCCTGTCTTTTCTTTACCCGGCAGGAGGTCGTGGATTATCAGACGGCCAAAACCGCAGACACTCAGTTGTTCCAGGATTACTTCCTTTGGATGCTGGAGAGGGGATATTACTTTGCGCCCTCTCAGTTTGAAGCGATCTTTTTATCTGATGCCCATACCAAAGAAGAGATTGACGGGATGCTTCATGCGGCGGAAGCGTTTTGGACCAATAGAAAATAGCTGAGGATAAAATTGAGTGGAAAAAAGAAAAAGGGCGTCTGTTTCGGTTTTAACCGAAACAGACGCCTTAATTTGTAACATGATCGATTGGATGAGATTCCAATTCGTTTAAGCGCGAGTTTCCTCAGGGAAAAGTATTTTACAGGTGTGGCCATTTTTGGTGATTTCCTTGTAACCCGGATTTTGATTAGTCACCAGATAATCTAAATCAGAAAGGCTGCAAATCTGGCAGAGGAAGGTATTGTCCAGTTTAGTATGGTCGCACAACAGGATCTTCACTTTTGCATTTTGCATCATCATGCGTTTCAATGCGGCCTGTTCAAAAGAGGTATCAGTCGCGCCGGTTTCTTCTGTGACACCGCTGGCGGAAAAAACAGCATAATCCGCATAAAAACGGCCGAAATACTGCACGGTATCGCTTCCCAAACAGCAGTCTGTATCCGGGGTGATTGTGCCGCTGGCAAAATAAATCTTAGCCGTCGTGTTCTGCGAGAGCGCAAGAGCGTTTTTCAGGCCGTTGGTGACCACAGAGAGATAGTTGTACTGCTTTAAAAAAGGAATGAACGCCCCACAGGTTTCACTGGAATCCAGAAAGATTGTGCTGTTGGGACGAATCAGGCTGCTTGCGAGTTCACCGATGATTCTGCGCTCCCGCAGCATCGCTTGCTCATATTTTATAGGGGCAGTTTCCGCCGCAGTGCTTTTGAGCAGGGTAGCGCCTCCGTGAGAACGGCTTAAAAGCCCTGCCTGTTCCATGGCGGCCAAATCTCTTCGGATGGTAGCGCCGCTGACCAACAGGACAGAGGAAAGCTCATGAACCGAGATGGATTTTTTCTCATTTAAAAGCTGTAAAATTTGGGCATGGCGCTCTTCATTTGTCATAGCAATACTCCTTTTATACAAACGCATCATGAAGTTGTTTTTCTTAAAGATGTAGGGTTGGAGTCAATAGCTGAAACGAATAGAAAATCATAACAGCCGGAGCCTTTTCGAAAAAAGCCGAATCAATTGAGCCAGAAAAACAACGGATAGTTCTGAAATCAAAAAAATTTAACATTATAATAATCTTATTATATCTGGTTTGTGGTTTTTAGACAAGAGAATTTTGGGAAAAAATAGAAATTTGTTCTGATTGTGGAGCGAATGAGCTTTTTTCTGTAAAAAATCCCTATGAAATATGTTTTCATAGGGATTTTTGAATCGTTTATTTTACTTTCATTGCTCTCATTGCGCTTAAAATTGCAATCAGGCAGACGCCCACGTCTGCAAAAACAGCTTCCCACATCGTTGCGATGCCAAATGCGCCTAGAATTAAGATGAGAATTTTGATTCCTAAGGCAAAGATGATATTTTGCTTCACGATAGAAAGGGTGCGTTTTGCGTGGCGGATTGCCGTAGGGATTTTGGAAGGTTCATCCGTCATGATTACCACATCTGCCGCTTCAATCGCCGCGTCGGAACCGACTCCGCCCATGGCGATGCCAATGTCGGCACGGGCCAAAACCGGAGCGTCGTTGATACCGTCTCCCACAAAAGCGAGGGAGGACTTTTCCTTTTTGCTGCTGAGCAGCTTTTCCAGCCATTCCACTTTGCCGTCAGGAAGCAGTTCGGCATGCACTTCATCGATTCCCAGTTCTTGAGCAATGGCTTCGGCGGTCATGGAGTTGTCTCCAGTAAGCATAACGGTTTTGGAGACGCCGATCTCTTTCAAAGCAGAAACGGCCTGTTTGGAGTCCGCTTTGATCTGGTCGGAAATGATGAGATACCCGAGATACACTCCATCTTCTGCAAGATGGACGACGGTACCGCTTTCTTTTACCGCTGGTACGGAAATCTGGTTTTCGCTCATCAGTTTTTGATTTCCCAGTAATACTTCTTTTCCCTCGATTTGGGCGGAAATTCCTCTGCCGGAGAGCTCAGAATATCCGGAGATATTGCTGAAATCAGGCTGCGAACCAAACCTGTGTTCATAAGCCTTTCGAATGGATTTGGAAATCGGGTGGTTGGAGGAGGACTCTCCCTGGGCCATCAAGGTCAGAAATCTTTCCTCTGTACAGCCGATTGGAACGATTTTGGAGACTTCGAAGCTGCCTTTTGTCAGCGTACCCGTCTTGTCAAAGATCACGGTTTCCGCCTTAGAGAGAATTTCCAAATAGTTGCTGCCTTTTACCAGGATGCCCGCTTTGGAAGCGCCCCCAATCCCCGCAAAGAAACTCAGGGGAACCGAAATGACCAGCGCGCAGGGACAGGAAATAACAAGGAAGGTCAGCGCCTGATAGATCCATTTGGTAAAGCTTTCCTGCAGCAGCAGAGGAGGAAGCACCGCTAAAAGCAGAGCGGCGACGACGACAATCGGAGTGTAGTATTTCGCGAATTTGGTGATAAAATTTTCTGCCGGCGCTTTTCTGCTGGAAGCGTTTTCCACCAGATTTAAAATTTTGGATACGGTAGACTCGGCAAATATTTTTTCTACCCGGGCGGTCAAAAGGCCGGAAGTGTTGATGGAACCGCTCAACAGTCTGCTGCCGGGGGAAACTTCCCGAGGAACGGATTCTCCGGTCAGAGCCGAGGTATCTATCAGAGAGTTTCCTTCGGTAACGATGCTGTCCAGAGGCACCTTTTCGCCGGGTTTGATGACAATGATGTCATCGATTTTAACCTGCTCCGGCGCGACTTTTCGTATGGTTGAGTCTTCCATTTTCAGATTTGCAAAGTCAGGGTGAATGTCCATTAAGTCGGAGATGGACTTTCTAGAACGGCGCACCGCATAGGACTGAAAATATTCCCCGATTTGATAAAGGAGCATCACGGCCACACCTTCAGGATAGCTGCCGATACAGATTGCGCCGATGCTGGCTAAGGACATGAGAAAGTTTTCGTCAAATACCTGTCCTTTGACAATATTTTTGAGAGCGTTCCAGATGATTTCCCAACCGATCAGAACATAGCTGATTAAGAATAAAACAATACCGGGGATCGTTTCTTCTCCAACCACCCAGGCAGAGAGAAATAATACCGCACTGACAAGAATCTGAATGATTTTTAGTTTTCCGGAAAGGAAGCTGTTATCATGATCATGCATAGTTACTTTTTCATCATGAGAATGCTCTAACCCCTGTTCATGCTCATGATGATATACATGGTGTTGATTATGACCGTGTTCGTGATGGTGTATTTCACAGGAACATTTTTCTTGTCCATGAGAATATGCATGGGATGCGTTTCCACCTTTTTGCTGATCGATCGTAACACCAGGCTCTAACTGGTCTGCCAGTTTCTGTATTTTGGTCAAAACCTCGTCGCAAGAAATGCCAGGTTGGGTTTCAATCAGCAGCTTTTCTGCCATAAAATCAATAGATGCCGTCTTCAGTTCGGACATTTTCTGTAAGGCACGTTCTATTTTAGCAGCACAATTGGGACAATCTAGACCGTGAATAAAATAAATTTTTTCCATGACAAAACCTCCTTGGTGAATTACCGACCAGACAACAATTATTCCAGCACATGCTCCAAGCCCTGATTAAAGATTGTTTTGATGTGGTCATCGTTGAGAGAATAAAATACGGTTTTGCCATCCCTCCGGTATTTTACCAGCCTGGACTGTTTCAAGACTCTTAACTGATGGGAGATAGCGGACTGACTCATTCCCAATAAATCGGCAATGTCACAGACGCACATTTCACTTTCAAATAGGGCATACAGAATTTTGATTCTGGTGCAGTCGCCGAAGACTTTAAAGAGATCTGCTACATCATAGAGAATTTCATCGTCAGGCATTTGATTCGAAACCTGATCTACGATATCTTTGTGTACCACATTGCATTCACAGCGGGCGATAGGTTCCTCTTTTTGATAATCAAATTGGTTGGGCATAAATAAGGCACATCCTTTTTATCTATATATGAATAATTGTTCATGTGATTTTATGTTTATATTATATGCGGTTGAAAATGATTTGTCAATGGTTTTCGGAGTTATTTGAGTAAAAAAAATTTTTGGAAAGGTGAGGCCTTTGCTGCACTTAGAAAAAGAAAGCAAACATTTCATTTTGTTCATAAATTATTGATTATTTTTAGTGAAAAAGAGAATATTATAATAGTATAGTTTAATCCTATTGCCGGAGAGAGCTTTCTCTGTGCAAAATGAAAGGATAGAAAGAGGTAAATCAGTATGGAATTAAAAGGATCAAGAACGGAAGCAAATTTAATGACTGCGTTTGCAGGCGAATCACAGGCGAGAAATAAATATACCTATTATGCCTCTAAGGCGAAAAAGGAAGGCTTTGTTCAGATCGCTTCCTTATTTGAGGAAACCGCGAATAATGAGAAAGAGCATGCGAAAATTTGGTTTAAACTTCTGCATGATGGTATTCCTGATACAAAGGCCAACCTGTTGGATGCTGCACAGGGAGAAAATTATGAGTGGACCGAAATGTATGCCGAATTTGCAAAAGTTGCAAAAGAGGAAGGCTTCACCAAAATCGCTTATTTATTTGAAGCTGTTGGAAAAATTGAAAAAGAGCATGAAGAAAGATACCGCAAACTGCTTGCCAATATAGAAGGCGGCTTGGTATTCTCCAGAGACGGCGATACCATTTGGCAGTGCGCCAACTGCGGACATATCCATATTGGGCCGAAAGCTCCGGAAGTGTGTCCGGTCTGTGAGCATCCTCAGGCTTATTTCCAGATCAAAGCCAATAATTATTAAGATTCAAAATAACTCGAACAAGAAAGCGCGGATTGTTTCGCGCTTTTCTTTTACCAAAATCCGACCAAAAGCAGTTTTTGTTGCCGCGGTAAGAAAAAAGAAAAAATGACTTGCTTTTTTGACTTTCTTGTGGTATGATTATAAATCGAGAGAACGTCTTTACCTGACAGTTTCTGTGAGGTAAGAGAAAACTCACTTCCATTCGTGGGAGCATTCTTATAGATGATGGCAAAATCTATCGTCTAAAAAATAAGATAGTTGCGAGGTGAGCTTTATCATGAAACAGGGAATTCATCCTAAGTATGAGGAAACAACGATTACTTGCGCATGCGGCGAAGTAATCAAGACTCGTTCCACAAAAGGCGATATCAAAGTTGAAATCTGCTCGAAATGTCACCCGTTCTTTACCGGAAGACAGAAATTGGTTGATACTGGCGGACGTGTAGACAGATTTAAGAAACGTTTCAATATGAAATAGTTTTGAGAATGAGGATTATAACAGATGGGCGATACAGGAAAACTGTGTCGCCCAAGTTATTTTTCCGAAAAAACGACGGTCTGGAGGGGAAAGAAGATGGAACTGGAATTCCGTACGGTAAAGGAATACGGACAGGATGAATTTATTGAGAAGAAATCCCGGTTTATTGGTTCAGCGATTCCCTGTCAAACAGAGGAAGAAGCGCTGGCGTTTATCGAAAAGAAAAAAAAGGAATATTGGGACGCCAGTCATAACGTATACGCCTATATTGTCAGCGTTCCGGGAAAAACGCCGGTAAAGCGGTGCTCTGATGACGGGGAACCCCAGGGAACTGCTGGAAGGCCGGTGTTGGATGTGCTGGAAAAGGAAAAGCTGGTGGACGTCTGCGTAGTGGCAACGCGGTATTTTGGCGGAACCATGCTGGGAGCAGGAGGATTGGTCCGGGCCTATTCCCACACCTCCAAGATCGCAGTGGAAGCGGCAGAGATTCTAAATATGTGCCTGTGTAAGCTGCTGCGAATGGAGTTTGATTATGGATGGTATGGGAAGATCAGCTATATCCTTCCAGAGTTTAAAGGAATTTTAGAGCGTTCTGATTTCGGGGAACATGTGACGCTGGAACTGCTGCTGCGGTATGACAGAGTAGAAGCGTTTCAAAAAGCGTTGACGGAATTGACAAACGGGCAAGTCAAAGCTGTCGAAATTTTAGAAAAATATGAAAATATGAAATAAATCGGCTGGAGAGAAAAAGGATTTTAAGTTTTTTTTCTGTATAAAAGATATGTAAGGGAAAAAAGAACCTTGGAAATGCCGTTTGGAGGGATGAAAGATGGAGCTGGAAAATTGCCGGAGCTTTACCGAGCAGATGGAACACCGCTGCCTTTCCCCTTATGCGGCGCTTTCTGACCAAAGCCGGGGAAGATCGCGTCCGGAAGAAAAATGTCAGATTCGGACGGATTTTGCCAGAGATCGGGACAGAATCATTCACTGTAACGCTTTTCGCAGACTGAAACAAAAGACGCAGGTGTTTTTGTCCCCCCAGGGAGATCATTACCGCACAAGACTGACTCATACGCTGGAGGTTTCTCAGATCGCCAGAACCATTGCGAGGGCACTGAGGCTAAATGAGGATCTGACAGAAGCGATCTCTTTAGGACATGATCTGGGGCATACTCCGTTCGGGCATATTGGCGAGCGGGCGCTCAATGAAATCGCGCCGTTTTCCTTTGCGCATCCTGCTCAGAGTATCCGGGTGGCGGAAAAGCTGGAGCGGGACGGAAAAGGCCTGAACCTTACCTATGAGGTGAAAAACGGCATTGCCGCCCACAGTACGGGAAAGCCGGATGCGGATACCTTGGAAGGGAAGGTTGTAGAGCTTTCGGATAAAATCGCCTATGTCAACCACGATATTGAGGATGCGATCCGGGCAGGAATTTTGCGGGAAGAAGAACTGCCTTACGACAGCACCTATGTGCTGGGAAGAACCAAATCTGAGCGGATTACCACCATTATTTCTTCTATTATTACCCAGAGCTTTGAACAGCCTGAGATCAAGATGGAGGAAGAGGTGTGGAAGGCGCATATGCATTTGCGGCAGTTTATGTTCGATTATGTTTATCTGACCTCTCCCGTAAATGCAGAGGAACAGAAGGCAAAGCATATCGTCCAGTGTTTGTACCGGCACTTTCTGGAGCATCAGAAGCAGCTGCCGAAGCTTTATCAAAAGGTGGCTCAGGAAGAGGGTTCGGACCGGGCGGTCTGTGATTATGTGGCCAGCATGACCGATGGTTATGCGGCGAATTTATATAAGGAGTTGTATCTGCCAAAATTTTTTGTTTGAAAGACTTAGCAGAAGACGTTCGGAGAGAAAGAAGGGGGAATTGATATGGCGATACCGAGAAGCTTTATCCAGCAGCTGTTGCTGCACTGTGATATCGAAGATATCGTGTCCTCCTATGCAGTGCTGAAGCGGGAGGGGAGAAACCGCAAGTGTCTCTGCCCGTTTCACAGCGAGAAAACCCCCTCGATGGTGGTCTATCAGGATACCCAGTCCTTTTACTGTTTCGGCTGCGGCGCCGGCGGGGATGTGATCACCTTCATTATGAAGATCGAGAATCTGGAATATGTGGAGGCAGTGCGTTTTCTGGCCCGCCGGGTAGGGATGGAAGTTCCGGACGAGGTGGATCACGACCGTTCCGCTTTTTTGAAATCCCGGATTCTGGAGATTAACCGGGAGACCGCACGTTTTTATCATCGGGTGTTAAAAACGCCGTTGGGTCAGAATGGACTTCATTATTTGAGGCAGCGTCAACTGTCGGACAAGACCATTACTCGGTATGGGCTGGGATTTGCGCCGGATGGTTGGGATTCTTTAAAGAAACATCTTCGCCAAAAAGGGTTTACCTATGAGGAGATGTACGCCGCCAATGTGGTGGCGCGGGGAAAAAACGGCAATTACTACGACTTTTTCCGCAATCGGGTGATGTTTCCGGTGATTGATGTTCGGGGGAATGTGATCGCTTTCGGCGGCAGGGTGCTGGACGACAGCAAGCCGAAATATCTAAACACATCCGATACGCCGGTGTTTAAAAAAAGCCGGAATTTATTTTCCCTCAATTTCGCGAAAAACACCCAAAAGGATTATTTTATCCTGGCGGAGGGATATATGGACGTCATTGCGGTAAATGCCGCAGGTTTTGAAAATGTAGTGGCGACCCTTGGCACTTCCCTCACCTCAGAGCAGGCCAGACTGATTTCTAAATACGCCAAAGAAGTAGTGATCGCCTACGACTCGGACGGCGCGGGACAAGCTGCCACCCATCGTGCCATTAACCTCTTTTCTGAGGTAGGGCTGGCGACCAAGATTCTCAAAATGGAGGGAGCGAAGGACCCGGATGAATACATTAAAAAGTTCGGTCCGCTCCGTTTTGAACGGCTGTTGGAAAGTGCGGGAAATATTGTGGAGTTTGAGCTAAATAAGCTCAAGGCTTCCTGCAATTTAGAAGAGACGGATGGAAAGCTTGATTATATCCGCCGGAGTGTCGGTATCTTGAGTTCCATTAAGAATCGGCTGGAGCGGGAGGTTTATGCCGGGATCGTGGCGAAGGAGACCGGGGTGAGCCAGACGAGCCTGATCTCTCAAATCAACGCCGCAATCAGGAAAAACCAAAAAAAAGAGGAACAGCGGGAATGGAATGAGATACAGACCAACAAAAAGGTCGCAACAGACCGGGTAAACGCGGAAAAAATCAGATTCCTGCGGCAGGCTTTGGCGGAAGAGGGGATTATCGCATTCCTATTCCGGAATCCCGATTATTTGGAATATATTTTGTCAAAAATTGGGGCGGAGGATTTTGTCACGACCTTTAATAAAAGAGTATTTTCGCAGATGGTGGAAAAAATAACAGAAAATCAGGAGATTAGTTTGTCGATGCTGACGCCGTTTTTTTCAGAGGAGGAGAATGGAAAGATTTCTCAGATACTGGCGAAAAACAGCGGGGAAAGGCAGACGAAAAAACTGGTCGATGATTATATAGACGTGCTGCTGGAGCATAAATATAGTCTGAAAGCGAAGGATCTTGAACAGATCGATTTAGACGAAATTGAAAAATTCCGGCAGCTTAAGCGTGGTCATTCATGAGCGCAGTAGTTTCAGACAACTTATTTATGAAAAAGGGAGAAAGATTATGGGCAATGCAGAAAAAAAATCAGCTGTAATTGATTTGATGGAACAGGGCAAACAGAAAGGCAAACTGACAACCAAAGAGATTACAGACGCGCTGGAAGAGCTGGATTTTGACATTGAACAGATGGATAAACTTTATGAATCTTTGGAAAGTTTAAATATTGATATTATCGAGGACTATAATCCCGATGATTTTGATTTTGCCAAAAATTCCAACCTGAATGCGGAATTGGAATCCACTTTGGTGGCGGAAGGTGTCAATATCGACGACCCGGTAAAGGTATACTTGAAGGAAATCGGCCGTGTGCCGCTGCTGTCCGCGGAGGAAGAAATCGACTTGGCAACCCGAATGAACAAAGGGGACGTATACGCCAGAAAACGGCTTTCTGAAGCGAATCTGCGTTTGGTCGTCAGCATCGCAAAACGGTATGTGGGACGTGGAATGCAGTTTTTGGATCTGATTCAGGAAGGAAATCTGGGTCTGATTAAAGCGGTGGAAAAGTTTGACTATACCAAAGGCTT
>CALWNT010000115.1 GCA_944382885.1 uncultured Clostridia bacterium
AGGCTCTTGCAAATTCCTTCAATCTATCATCCTCAGTCCAATACCGCCCTGAATCCCACCATAACCACTTGCGGCCCTTGTGCCCTGCGTCCGCGCGCTGTGACACATTGATTGCGGTATTCGCCGCGTCCCCCGGCTAAACACAAGATATAGTATAAAAACGGTAACTGTTCCCCGCCGCCGGAAGCGGGATTGGTTGCAGGAGCCGGACTTGAACCGGCGATCTTCAGGGAATAAACCTGACGAGCTCCCACCTGCTCCATCCTGCCAAATGATTGCATGAAAAAAGCAGAGGCAAACCTTTTGGTCGCTTCTGCTTTTCCAATGAAAGGAGATATTTATGGACATTCATCTACTATCTGCATCTTAATAATACCACGCTTTTATACTCGCATACTATCGCATTTTATCTTTTCCAACGCTTTAATATGCAGTTTGTAAGTGTGTTGAACCGAATAATGCATCTCTTCTGCGATCTTCTCCCAGGTCAAATGATCGATATACCGATACCGGAGCAAACACCGCAGCTGCTCATCTTCTACCGTCTCTATCTCCGCTTCGATCTCCCTTTTAGCCGTCAGATATTCTGTGATTTTCTCGGCAAGCCGCTGATCCTCTTCCAGTAACTTTTCGATTGCTCTTTGGAGTTTATTGTCACCGCTTGTCTGTTTCGGCATATCTGTATAGACGGGCGTAATTTTACAGGCTTTGGAATATTCCCGTGCCCGCTCCTCTATCATTCGTTCAATCTCCAGGGAAATATCCCGGTATCGGTTCAGGCTCTTTTGTTTTTCTCGTTCTTCCCTTGTCATAGACCCTCCTACGCTCCCAAAACAAGCCTCATACCAATGGCGGCGGCAATCCCTCCCACCAGGCAAAACCCGGCGATCTCCGCCGCAAAGAAAAGATAGGTGAGGAGCTTCCATTTCCCCTCCCGCCGCTCTTTTTCTTCCAACGCTTCCGCTGCCATCGACAATGCTTCCCGATCTTTTTTATCATGGCTGTATGCCGCTGCTATCATATGTAACTGTTCGATTGCTTGCCGGTTGGTCATACCCGCTCCCCCTTTAACCGTTTTTCTAAACGCCTGATTTTGTATTCTTCCTCTTTTTCGGTAGACCCATAAACCAATTTCATTTGATCCAGCATGATCTGTACGTCTGCGATTTCTTCTTTGATAGATTTTATATATTTTTTCTCTTCAGCCTCTCCATCATATCCAGAATCATAAAACCGTCTTAGTTTCAGAATTGCTTTCACCAGCTCCGAACATTCTTCAATCATCATGTCTTCCTGGGAAGAAGCTCCATAACTATTGATTGCCAGATTCAAAATTTCTTCTCTAGTCATTTTCTCTTCTTCCTCCTTCTGGATTTACTCCGGTCTTTCCCATTTGCTGTCCCCAAGATCCGGGCGATCTGCCGCCGTGGGGATTCCTGCTTGTTCGCGTGGTTGGTTTTCATCACAATCATCCTCCTAAGTTAAAAACCCCTTTGTAAAAATCCTCTACTAATTTCTTTTTGAGGTCTTCCAAGTCAATGGTAACGGTGGTATTTTCCCCAATCTTAATATCCCTGTAATCGTGTTTTACTGCCATTTCCTGCATAAGCGGAGCTGTTGAGGATTCTGCGGCAGACTTAGATAATGGCAAACTCCCAACCGCTTCCATCTGTTTGTGATCGCAGGTAAGTACATAAGGGCACTTTCTGCATTTAGTTGCTAGTTTTTTCATCCCGATATCCCTCCCAATCTAACGCCTGTCCGCACTGCTCACAATATTTGTTTTTGTTACCAAAAATAAGCCCTTCCCGATAGATTACTAAATGTTTTTTCCCGCATTCGCAAGTGTAAACTGTTTTTTCGTCACACCTTTTTGATTTTGGCTTTTTCGGTATCTGCTTTTCAAGGGCTTTCATAGCAACCGCTTTTGCTCCCTCACTGATTTCTGGTTTCAAACTTGGATGTAAAGCATTATCCCAAAATTCCTGTAGTGCTTCCTGTTCGGTCATTTCTTTTCCTCCTCTGAGAAAGTTTCATCTATGATGACATATTCGGCGGACTTGCCATCTTTGCCAAGTGTCACTTTTATGGTATAGTCCTTTCCTTCAGACAAGTCCAACCCAATCCATACCCTTTCAGTTTTTTTGCTTGAAGCAACTGCAGCAAATCGCCGCTTTGTCAAGATTGTCACCCCCATTTCGTTCCATTCATCAATAATCTTAGGTGCGTTCATTCGTTTGTCATATGCGTTATGAATTTCAAACGTCTGTTTTAACCAGTTGCGAAATCTTTTCCGTTTTAAAGGTTTAATCTTTTTCATTTCTTCTTCACCTGCTCTTTCGACATATTTTCAATGGTTTCAAACCACCTCTTAAATATTTCCCATCCCCTGTCTGTAATCCCTAATAAAAATTTGTATATGCTGTTATAAATCTGTCATATCCTTTCTCTATCACAAGTTTTACAAACCTTTTCCGTGTCATTTTTTCGCCTGCTCTTCCTCTACCAAATAAATATTAAGCGGATCAATCACGTTGGCTTTTGTCAGCCCAATATATTGTCCAAAAGTTTCGATGAAATCCCAAAGCTGGAAAGAGGTATACCCCTCTTTGTCTACCTGTGCATAGTGAGGAAAAACAACTACCCGTCCCGCCATGCGGTTCAATTCTTCCCATCGGCTCCGGTAAACCTCCTGTCCGTGTGCCGTCAGTCTTACCTTGATCCGGTCGTTTAAATTGATACTGTTGAGCGTTCTTCCCCCGGCTACCACGATTTTCCCATTTTCCCGCAGGATTGTCATAGCTCCAATTTTTAAGGGGAATTCCACAAAATCGGATTTAGCTTTGAAAGATTCACACAAGCTTTCCGTTTGAATCATCGGGTTTCCAAAATTGATTTCTTTTATATTCCAGCATACGTCATAGTGGATGCAGTCTTTACAAGTCATTTTTCTTTAACCTCACTTTCAAGCCATGATTTAATATCTGATGGGTCACAATAGCGTCCGCCTTTGTAAATAGGGCAGTTATAATTACATGCTTCTTCGGTACAATCAATACAGTTGCCACTCATTTCATCGAAAAGAGCCGCCATTTCTTCAATTCTCATATTTTTGATTCTCTCGTAATTTGTCATTGTTCTTCCTCCAAATCCATCTTTGCACCGCAGTTGGGGCAGTATGCCGTTTCATAATCCAACCCAATTCTTCCAGCACAATTGGTACACCGGTACACATGGCCATTTTTGTCTGTGCCAATATATTCCCACCTTCCATGTACCACTGGCAAAACGTCAGCGGCATGGGATTTCCCTAATAAAATTTCCAATTCACAGATTTTCTCATACATGTCCTGCTCATTACCATGAAATGGTTTTAATCGTTGAAATTTATTTTCTAAGTCTATCAAACGATTTACAACATACCATTTATCTATGTACTCACTCATCGCTTTTCTCCTTCCTGATAAAACGTAGCCTTTCTTCATGGAAACTTTTATAAAATGGCTTTCCGTCATCATCCAAACATATTGTATCGAAACGAATATTTACATCGTCCTTAGCAATAATTTTATGAATACTAGCTTTCATGCTTATAACGTTAAGGGGCTTTAACCCGTTATAACGATCCCACTCGTAAACATCAAAATCGTCAACATTGATTTTAAAATACACAGTCTCAATCATTTTCCCTCCCTCGGTTCGTAGTAGCTGCAATAGTCATCGTCCTGCATGATCCCATTTACTTCACAAAAATTTCTCCCACTCCGCAAATGTCTGCGCTTACACGTCCCACACCGTCCAATCGGCGGCGCTGGGCGGGTGTTCCACGCCGACCATCTTGATTTGGCGATTTCCATGCCGGAAAGAATACAATCTGTACTGTATTCATGCCTCATCCATTCACCATAATTCAATTTTTTCAACCTTTTACCACAAATCGGACACGGCAGTACAATCCCCTGTTCCGTACATTCCTTTTGGGCTTCCTGGTCTCCCAGTAATGCCCGGCGTTCTAATTCGGTCATTTCACCTTTCCTCCAATCTCATTTGTCTGCAGGGTGGCTCATAATTAAGCCAGATCGTTTCCACCGCTTTCTGTGTCGATGTTGTTTGAGACAACTTCTGATCTTTAAACCATCCTTTTAGCGCCGTATCGTAAATCTCATTTTCGTAACCGGAAAGAATGATTTTCGCCCGGCTCCGGGTAATCAGCTCCAATAGCTTTTTCTGCCCCTCATCGTCTAGCTCATGACGGTAAAGAGACCCACTCTTTCTGCTGCTTAATACATACGGCGGATCTAAATAAATCAATGCTTCCGGGACGTTATACCTTTCGATCAGTCTCAATGCGTCCATATGCTCGATCTGGACAAGATGAGTCGTATCTCCCCGAAGACGCTCCGCCGCTATGCTGATTGTCTCGGTGATTCCTCCCCATTTGCAAGCTGTTCCGCCGATCTTCATCTGCTTATGGTTTCTCCATCCGCATTTCCCGCTGTTTAATTTTGCTCCAATCGCCTGGGTTGTCTTTACCATAAATCTGCGGGCTTTTTCTAGAGGATCTGCGCAAGGCTCAAAGCTCCGGTCGTATTCCTCCCGGCTGTAGGGTGTTAGTTCCAACGCTTTTTTTAATTCTTCCGGCTGTTCCCGTAAAACCCAAAAGAGGTTTACGATATCGCTATCCAAATCATTGATGGTTTCCACTTTTCCCGGAAGTTTATTAAAAAATACCGCTCCAGAGCCTAGAAAGGGTTCCAGGTAAATCATGTTCTGATACCCTTCCGGGAAATGGCCTATGATCCAATCCGCTAAACTCCATTTCGAGCCGGGATATCGAAATACCGCTCTCACTTCATCCTCTCTCCTATCTCCTGTATTACCGTTAAGTCAATTTCAATTGCGTATCGTCATACCTGTTTTTTTCTTTGGTTAGTTCATCTCCCATACGCCGAAGGAACTCCACCCGCTCTTTTTGCTTCAGATTGGCCATATATCTGTCATCCACTACCGGAGGCGTTGGAAGATAATACTCTTCCGGGAATTCATTGCTATTTTCTACACAAAGTCTTGCAATTTCTTTCTTGTCGTAAATGATATGATTCCTTGTCAGGTTCATATTTACCCCGTCCGGCCAATGGGGATCATTGCAGCCATGCTCGTTGATATATTTCCAATGTTCAATTTCTCTAACGATATCCCGGGCACACTCCTGTATCAGTTCGTCTGCTGATTTCTTTTTCATTCCAACTACCTCCTATCCCCGCGAATAAATCAAGAAATGTCATGGAGCCTCCTTACAAAATCAATCTTGTTTGATCATCCTGCCAGTTAAGCATTTGACTGTTGGCTTTTTCATAGAAATCCTTATCAATCTCAAATCCGTAACTGTTCCGCCCCAGCTCCATACAGGCCCTTAATGTGCTCCCGCTCCCTGCGCAGGGATCAATCACCACGTCTCCCGGATCTGTAAAAATCTCGATTAACCGTTTCAAAACACCTACCGGTTTTTGAGCCGGATGGATTTTCGGGTATTCTTTCGCATTGTCCCGCTTCCACTCAAACCAGTTAAAGATCATCTTCCCCTGGTTTCGGAATTTCGGGAGCTTTCCACGGTATAACACAAGGGCGTATTCTGTAGCCCCGCAGATCCTCATATTGGCTTTTAACACCTGAGGAGAATAATTTTTACAAAATACCAAAGGAATGCTGTTTTGAAAGCCGTATTTGGCCGCGTATGCCTTGACGCTCTCGATCTGTTCAAAAGCGCAGAACACGATCATACAGGGCGCGTCTGAGGACTTTCCTCTCCCGTTGCTCGCCTTTGGTTCCTTTTTCAACAGCTTATTGCAGAAATGGAAGTACTCCGCGATATTGAAATTAAAATCCGAGCGGAAGGCTGCCTTCCCTGCATGTTTGCTCTCCCCGTTTTTTCGGTCTCCTCCTATGTACCAAGTTGGATTGGAG
>CALWNT010000116.1 GCA_944382885.1 uncultured Clostridia bacterium
ATCTCCGTTCGACTTGCATGTGTTAGGCGCGCCGCCAGCGTTCGTCCTGAGCCAGGATCAAACTCTTAGTTTAATTGTATTACAACAAAAACCAAGTTTCTGTTTTAATCTTTCCTTGCTCATTTCGTACTCTGTACGTCTATTACTGTTCAAAAGAATCATCAAGGGTTTGATTTACTTCTTCAAACTTTCTTACCTTCTACATTGTTTAATTTTCAAGATCCAATCGCTTCCTTCGAGCTTTCCTCTCGAATCAGCTTTACTAGTTTACCACATCCGCTTTCGTTTGTCAAGACCTTTTTTCGATCCCTTTCGACTCGCTCCTGCTTCGTAGCTTTTCTATTTTACCACCTTCATAGGCTTTTGTCAATACCTTTTTCCATCCTCCCGGATCTTTTTCCGTATTGACTTCCCTTTCAGGCCCTGTCCTTCCGGACAGCTTATTTATATTAGCACATCCCCTATCATGTTGTCAATGGTTTTATATCAAATTTCCATCTTTTTCGTAGTTTTTCTAAAAATCCCTTCTTTTCTATTCAAAATTAGCCAACTTAACGAACTTAACAAACTTAACAAAAATTTCTCAGAAGTAAAAACGGCGCCCATGAAGGCGCCGTCATCTAAGCCGCTTACAATTATTGATCCTTTGATTCGTCGTTTGGTTCTTCATTTTCAGAACATCCGCAGGAACAACCGTCACAAGCTTCTTCTTGTTTTTCCTCTTCTCTCTCTGCTCTAACTTTCAAAGGACTTCCGCATTGACTGCAGAAAAGATGATCTACTCTATTTTTTGCTCCGCACCGCTGACAGATCAATAAATTTTGCCGGTCTGCGATGGTAACATTCAGAGCGTCGATCCGTTCCAAAATCTCATCAATTTCTTCAAAAAGAGAACAGTATTCTACATCATCTTCCAATATTTTTCTGCTCTTTAAAGACACCTTTTTCCCTAGTTCTTGATATATTTCTCTCAGTTCACTTTGGCATTTGCTCAAATCAAATTTGAGCTTCGAGACCTCTACTGCGTCATTGGTTTTTTTCGCAGCGACATCTACCATCTCTTTCGCCTTGTCTAAAATTTCATCTATATTGAGATTCATCATAATCAACTCCTTTCCACTGATAAGTTCATTATAACCAATAAGATTCCACAAATCAATGTATAAATTGTGAATTAAATGTTGTTTTTTAGTAATAATCACAAAATTCGATTCTGATACGCCTGATAGAAAGAACCTATTTCTTCTTTTCTTTTTAGGATTTCTTCAAACCCAGATAAATATTCAAAGGGATATTTAAAATTAAAAATGCGATTTACCTTTGGAGAAGCCGGATGAATCAGCTTCGACACCCCTCCGGCGCCTGCCGCAAGGATAGTATGGATCTCTTCCATGATATAGACGTTGTACCAGCACTCTTTTCCCGCTTTCGCATATCCTACATTCTCCAAATTTTGCAGGGTATTTTTCTGCCGGTAGAGATAATACGGTTCATAGCCCCATTGGGACAGCTTTTCTCCCGCATAACCCACCATATCTGGCACCTGCTCCTCCACTGTTTTTCTATCACTGGTTCGGAACAAATCAGAGGATCTCTTTATCGTCAGTGTATGTACTGTAATGTTTTCTGGTGACAGTTTTGCAGCCGTCTCCAGGGTACGCTGAAAAGAACTGAGGTCATCTTCGGGCAAGCCGGCAATCAAGTCCATGTTGATGGCGTCAAATCCGATTTTCTGAGCCATATGATAACAATCGATCACGTCCTGCGCCGTATGTTTCCGGCCAATGGCCTGAAGCACCCGGTCGTTAAAAGACTGAGGATTGATGCTGATTCTCTCCACCCCGGCCTTGCGCAGCACCCGGAGCTTCTCTTCGGTGATCGTATCTGCCCGGCCTGCCTCTACCGTATATTCCCTCACTTCATCCATCGGGAACTCTATTGCGATACAGTCGGTCAGCAGCTCCAGCTGCTGAGCGGACAACGTGGTAGGAGTTCCCCCTCCAATATAGACTGTTTCCAGTTTTAAATTGCGTTCCCTGGCAATCTGCGCAAGAACCTTTAATTCCTCACAAAGCTTCGGCACATATTCTTTTAATAACGCCCTGGCCTTCGGCGTATTGATCGAGCTGGAAACAAAGGAGCAGTAGCTGCATCTGGTCGGACAAAAGGGAATCGAAACATAAAGGCTGTAGGAATTCTTTCCGGACGCCGCTATGATTTCTCGCTGATTTTTCAGCGTTTTTTCACAAAGCTCGATTTTCTGAGGGGCAACCAAAAAATCATTTTGAAAAATCGCCCTCACCTGCTCCGGCGTATTTCCCTGAGCGAGCCAATAATGCATCTGCTTGACCGGCCTGATCCCAGTCATCACGCCCCATTTCACCTCGATTCCCGTCGCCTTTTTCAGCGCGTCAAAAACCGCGATGCTCAAGATCCGCTCCGCTTCTTTCTGGTAGGGAACCGTATTGTTGGAGAGCTTTCGGCGGCCCAGATAGCAGCGTCCCTGCCAGTAGAAAACCGCCAGCAAAAAGGTGGTTTTCTTCCCTTTTTTCAGGCGGGTCAGCAAAAAATCCCCTTCCGGAAGCTCTGCGTCTTTTTCTCCATCATATCGAAACTGAAAATGTGTCAGAGGAAAAAACAATTTGCAGACGTTTTCCACTTCGTATTTAAACTCTTGTCCTTTAAAAATAATCGTCATAAGATACCTGTCCCAGATAGGGATTTTCCTTCCGCTGTTTTTCTAACGTGGTAGCAGGCCCGTGTCCCGGATAAACCTGATAATCCCCCTCAAGATCCGCCAGCTTCATCACAGAAGCCTTTATCTGCGGATAGCTTCCGCCGTACAGATCGGTCCGCCCAATATCTCCGGCAAAAAGGGTATCCCCGGTAAACAAAGCGTCCTCCACCTGATAGCAGGAAGACCCTCTGGAATGTCCCGGCGTATGGATCAGTTTGATTTTCAGTTCATCCAGTTCCAGACAGGCTCCGTCCTCCAGCCCGCAAATCGGGATATCGGGATTGTAGTGAAAATACAGATCAGCCATAGAGCAAAGGGAAAGTTCAATATTTTGCAGCAGTTCCAAATCCTCTTTTTGAATATAGATCTGCGCGCCGGTTTCCTCTGCCAGTTTCCAAACCGCCGCAATATGATCGTGATGGCCGTGAGTCAGCAAAATCATCCTCAGGCTCAGATCATCTTCCTCAAGTCTCTTTAAAATCCGATGCGCTTCCCCGCCCGGATCAATCACAAACGCATTTTTCTGCTCTGTGGAAACCAGATAACAGTTCGCCCGAATCATCCCTACAGGCATTGTTTGAATCTTCATCTTCCTTCACCTCTGCTTTGCCGGAAGTTCTCTGCGCAAAGCCATTCCTTTCTTTCCAAAATAGTCTGAAAGTCCGCCGCATCCGATCTGTCGCGCGGTGCCGGGCCGCTCTAATTCGTTTTGGGCTGAATTTCATCTGTATCCAAAATAATGGTAACCGGGCCGTCATTGACCAGCGCAATCTGCATATCCGCGCCAAATCTGCCGGTCTCCAAATGGGAAACCAACTCGTTTTGAGCCATAGATTCCACAAAATCCTGATACAGCTTCTGAGCCGTATCCGGCCGAGCCGACTTGGTATAGGAAGGCCGTCTCCCCTTTTTGCAATCGGCTCCCAAAGTAAAATTGGATACAATCATCATCTCGCCTTGGATGTCCTCCAAAGAGAGGTTCATCTTGCCCTGCTCATCCTCAAAAATGCGAAGCTGCGGAATCTTCTTTGCCAGAAACTCCGCCTGTGCTTCTGTGTCCCCTTCCATGACGCCTAACAGCACCAGAATTCCCCGGCCCACCTGTTTGTGTTCTGTTCCATCAATGGTGATATCCGCCTTCGATATCCGCTGTAATACTGCTTTCAATCTGTTTCAGCCTCCTGCCTTTCCATTCCGTTTTCTTGTCTATTTCCCGGAACGCTCCACGCTGATCACGCTGGGAATCTTCCCCAGCTTGTAGATAATATTTTTTAAATGCTCGATTCCCTGGGTGCTGATGGTCGCTACAATAATCGCATTGCCGTTTTTTAACTGTCTTGCGCTGATTTCATGAATCGGCACCCGCATGTTGGCAAGAGCCAGGCTGATATCCGCAAACAACGCGTCCCGGTCTTTGGCAATAATATCCAGGGTACAGTTATAATTTTCCGCAACCGCTCCGGTCCAGTGAACCTCAATCCAGCGGTCCCGCTGCTCCGGATCCTTCATGGAGTTGATCACATTGATGCAGTCCTTTTTATGGATAGACAGCCCATGCCCCCTGGTCACAAATCCGATGATATCGTCTCCCGGCAGAGGATTGCAGCATTGGGAGAACTTGACGTCGCAGTTGTCGATTCCCTGGACGCTGATATCGCCGGTGAGTTTGGGCTTGGTCACCAGCTGAGCCGGTTCCTCCGCCGTTTCATTTTCCTGCTGCTTGATCATTTTGACATAGCTTTCCTTTAAATTCGGCATGATTTTGCTCAAAATGATCCCGCCGTAGCCAATCGCGGCATATAAATCGTCCTCATCCCGATTATAGCGCTTGCAGAGCTTGGCAATTAAATCCTGATATTCCTCTTCATCCAGGTGGATATAATTCTTCTTGAGCTCTTTGTCCAGCTCCATTTTGCCTTCTATGATATTTTCTTCCCGCCGTTCCTTTTTAAACCAGGCCCGGATTTTGCTTCTCGCCTCGCTGGTTTTGGCAATGGAAAGCCATTCCTTATTCGGCCCGTGGGTAATGGATTTTGTTGTCAAAATCTCAATGATCTGTCCGTTTCGGATTCTGTGCTCCAGGGAGACGATTTTTCCATCCGCTTTCGCGCCGATCATCTTATTGCCCACCTCGCTGTGGATGGCATAGGCAAAGTCGATCACCGTAGAACCCGCGGGCAGACACTTCACATCTCCTTTCGGGGTAAAGGCGTAGATTTCCTCCGGCGTCAGGTCGCTTTTGATATTCTTGACAATGTCCTCCGCCCCTTCTGATTCCTGCTGGGATTCCAGCAGACGGCGCACCCAGGCAAGCCGATCCTCCAGCCGGTCTTTTCCCTTTACGCCCTCTTTATATTTCCAGTGGGCGGCAATCCCGTATTCCGCCGTATAGTGCATACCCCAGGTACGAATCTGGATTTCAAAGGGGATTCCCTCCTTGCCCAGCACCGTAGTGTGAAGGGATTGATACATGTTCGGCTTGGGCGTCGAAATATAATCTTTAAAGCGGTTTGGGATGGGCGTAAACATGTCGTGAACAATCCCCAGGATGTTGTAACACTCAATATCCGTATCTACAATGATCCGCACCGCATAAATATCATATACCTCATCAAATTCCCGGCCCGCCACATATACTTTGCGGTAAATGCCGTAGATGCTCTTGACCCGCCCCTCAATGTGGGGGTGGATGTCATACTCCGCCAGCCGGTCCAAAATCCGTTTTTTGATGGATTCAATGACGGCGGTTCTTCCGTTAGAGCGTTTTTCCAGATTCTCCTGAATCTCCCGATAGGCAATGGGGTCCAGAAAATAGAGCGCCCGATCCTCCAATTCCTCCTTGACGGCCATAATCCCCAAGCGGTTGGCAATCGGCGCGTAGATTTCCATTGTTTCCAAAGCGGTCTCCCGCTGTTTATTCTCCGGTTTAAACTGCAGGGTTCTCATATTGTGCAGACGGTCCGCCAGCTTGATGATGATGACCCGGATATCCTTATACATCGCCAAAAGCATTTTCCGGATATTTTCCGCCTGCTGTTCCTCCCGGCTGGACAGGGGAATTTTCCCAAGCTTTGTTACCCCGTCCACCATTTCGGCGACTTCTTCCCCGAATTCACTCTTCACTTCTTCTTTTGTAATCGGAGTATCCTCCACCACATCATGTAAAAGCGCCGCACAGATACAGTCGGTATCCATCCCCAATTCGACCAGGATCATCGCCACATGGATCGGATGAATAATATACGGCTCCCCGGAATTGCGCTTCTGCCCCTGATGAGCCGCATCCGCCATTTTGTAAGCGGCTTTGATCTTATCCACCTGATAAGGCCGCCCGGATTCCTTTACATACTGACAAAATTCATTGTATAACTTATCTTTCATCCCAATCCCCTCTATATCTAGCTGCGCAAGCGCCTGAGCGTCTGCGCCTGCTGAAGGTCTACTTTTTCTTCCCACGGAAGCATCGAAATCCGATTGAGCAGGGGAGAAAGCTCTAAAAGCCCCACGTCCTGCAATACATCAATGCTCAGCCGAAATTGACAGTAATTCATTCTGGAAGCAAAAACCGGATAAAGCAAATCCACATCGCCCAAAAATCCTTTGTGCTTCTGCAAATACTGAAACACTATGGCTGTTTCCTTCCGGCTTGGCAGCATTTTCTCTCGTACCTTCTCGGACAAATGCTCTCCCCGTCGAAACATCTCATAGTAGGCCTTTCCGTTAAAAAAGTTTTGCTCCACAAAACTGGAAGGACGCAAATCCCTTACCGAAACAGAGAGGTAGTCTCTCCCGCGGTACTCGTTCAGAGAGATATTGCAGACCAAATCCAGCATATCTCCAGGCTGATAACAAAACTGCTCGGTACTGGTGTTAAACAGCATCGCCGTTACCGCCACCGTGCCAAAATCCAGCTTCAGCCTCAGATGTTTGTTGTCCGATACCGGAATCACCTGCCGCAATACTGTTTTCGGCAGCAAAAACAGCGGCTGTTCATTTCCGGCGCCGAAGGGTTCCAAAACAGACAAATCACGGATATTTTCCAGGTTCAGTTCCTCCGGTTTTAGTATCTTGTCAATCCCATAAGAATATCCGGGCATCACCCCAAAATGAACTCTGGCATATTCTTCCAATTCCTCACAAAATAAAGGATAATCCTCCTTCTTCAAGGTCATCCCCGCCGCCTGGGTATGGCCGCCGTATCTCTGCAAGGTCTCTTTGCAGGCGGTTAAGGCCTCAAACAGGGAGAATCCCTCTACGCTTCTGGCCGAACCGCAAAGCAGCCCATCTTCTTCCGAGAGCAGGATATTCGGCTTTCCGTAACGTTCCAAAACCTTAGAGGAAACAATGCCGATCACCCCTTTATGCCATCCCTTCTGAGAAAAGGTCAGCACCCTTTTATAAACTAAAAGAGGATCTTTTTGAATCTGTTCTTCTATCTGCTGCAAAATGCCGCTTTCGTAATCTTTCCGCTGCTGATTGAGACGGTTGAGTTTTTCCGCCAATTCTCTTGCTTCTTCCTCCTCGTCAGAAAGCAGCAGTCTGACTGCGTCGGAAGCGCTGCCCATCCGTCCCGCCGCATTGATTCGCGGCACAATTCCAAAGGCCACCGTCTGAGCGCTGACCTTTTCCGGAGATATCCCCGCCGTCTGCATCAGCAGATTCAATCCCAGATTATCCGTGACGCTGATGAACGGAAGCCCATTCCGCACCAAAAAGCGGTTCTCACCTGTCAGGGAAACAATATCCCCCACAGTACCGATTGCCACAATATCTCCAAACTGTTCCCACACGTCCTCATAATTGCCGCCCTCCAAAGCGGCGATCAATTTAAAGGCCACGCCAACTCCCGCCAGGAATTTAAAGCTGCTGGGGCAGTCCTTTCTGTGGGGATCGACCACCGCCGCCGCATTGGGAAGTATCTCCCCAGGCTGGTGATGGTCGGTTACCACCACTTCCATCCCCAGGCTGTTGGCAAACTCTATTTCTTCGATTGCAGAGATCCCGTTATCTACTGTGATGATCAGCTGAGTCCCTTCTTCGGACAGCCGTTTGACGGCGGAGCGGTTCATCCCGTAGCCTTCTTCTTCCCGGTCGGGAATATAATAACCCACCTCTGCTCCTAATAGGCTTAAATAAGTGTATAAAATTGTCGTAGAGGTCACGCCGTCACAGTCATAATCTCCATAAATCGTAATCTTTTCTCCATTGTCAACAGCAAGCTGAATTCGCTCCACCGCTTTTTCCATATCCGCCAGCCGAAAAGGAGACTCCAGCACCTGTGAAATCGGACGCTCCTCCGTCTGCAAAAACGAGGAAAGAGCGTCCACAGACCCCAGCTTTCTGCTGGCTAAAATATCAGCTAAAAAGCCTGTCAAACCATATTCCTGCTGAATCCGCAAGGATTCTTTCCGGCAGTCCTCAGGCAATTTCCAATGTTTTACAGACAAGATACACACTCCGTTCCAAAAGAGGTCTATTTTTCAAACAACCTTCTCATGATTCTTATGTTAATATTATCACAGATTATCCTTCGGCGCAAGTAAACCGCTCCTTAGAGTCCGCCTGACCTCCCCTGGTTTAGACAGCTTTTTTCATGGTTCAAATTCCACTGTGTTTCTTCTTTTTCACGCCATCTTTTCGAAAAAGGCGGAACGCCCGGCAAAAGGATTCTTTTTTTCCTTTCCTCTGCATATTTATGTTAAAAACGCAGGACAAAACCATTGGTTAAAATGCTCGTTCTGCAATTTATTACAAAGGGGTTGGAGGAGATTACTTGATTAGACAGAGTGAACCATTAGAAGATAGATGTATCAAATTTGGGGAATATATTTTAGAGCGGAAGGCCACGGTACGAAGCACCGCCAAAAATTTCGGAATCAGCAAAAGCACCGTTCACAAAGACGTCACCGAACGACTGTATAAGATCAACCACAATCTGTATACAGAAGTCAAGAAGGTGTTGGATCAAAATAAAAAGGAACGCCATATCCGGGGCGGAATGGCCACCCGGGAAAAATATCTGCACCTGCATCAGCTGCAGGAAGAACAACGCACCGCAGAGCAAAGCATCCCGCCTATCACTTATCAACAGGCAGAGACGCACCACATGCTGTCTCCATCTGCGCCTCCCCTGCACGAAAGGCAATAGACAGTTTAGACTGATTTGCCTGTTTTTCGGTAATTCAGGCAGCACCGTATCAAAGCTTGACGTTCCGCCTTCCCATTCCGTACCTCAGCGGTAGGAAAGTTCAAACAGAACCTGGCACAGCGCTTACTCTTTTACACTTTCAAAATTTCAGAAAAGCATTCGGAACGGATCAAGGCCGGCAGAGCATTCTGCCGGCCTTTTTGTCTAATCAAAATGAAATCCCATTTCTTGACAGTTATTTTTTGGCATGATATACTAAATTTGATTTAGTTGCATACGCAACAGTTGCGTTCGCAACATTTTGTTTCATAGGGGGAGTTTTATGACAGCTTTTACAAAATCCATTAACGTGCTCTATCGGTGCGCCGTATTGTTCCGCACGGAAAAGTTAAAAGAAACCGGTCTGAACGGCTACCAGAACACCTATATTTCCAACATCTGCCGGAATCCCGGGATTTCCCAGGATCAGCTCTCTAAGCTCATTTACATCAACAAAAGCAACGTCACCCGTCAGCTTGCGGCATTGGAACAGATGGGCTTTATCACACGGGAGGCCAGTCCCACAGACAGGCGGGTGCTCCTGGTCTATCCCACCCAAAAGGCCAAGGATCTCTACCCCTATATCCAGCAAATTTTAGGGGAATGGAACGATTATCTCACCAGTGATTTCACCGAAGAGGAACGCGTTCTCCTCAGTTCCATGATGGAACGGGTGATGGAAAAAGCAACCGATTATGTCTCGGAAAATTCGTTCAGAAAGAAGGGGAAATGATTGCGTCAGATTTTGGCCTATTTAAAACCTTATATTGGCAGAATGACTGTGGGAATATTTATTAAATTTTTCGGCAGTATCATGGACCTGCTCCTTCCCTGGATTCTGGCCTATATGATCGACACTGTGGTGCCGACAAAGAGCATCCCTCTGATTGTGTGGTGGGGCTTTGTGATGATCGTCTGTTCCGTCATCGCCGTAGTCACCAATATCGTGGCAAACCGCATGGCCTCGAAAGTAGCCAGAGACACCACTCAGCGGATCAGACACGACTTATTTACGAAAATTTCCTATCTTTCCTGCAGTCAGGTAGACGAGATTTCTCTTCCCTCCCTGATTTCAAGGCTTACCACCGACACCTACAACATCCATCAGATGATCGGCATGATGCAGCGGTTGGGGATACGGGCGCCGATTCTTTTATTGGGCGGCATTGTCGTCACCCTCACCTTGGAGCCTGTTTTGACGCTGGTACTCCTTTCCGTTCTTCCTTTTATCGGCTGGATCGTATTCACTGTGTCAAAAAAGGGAATTCCCCTTTATACCAAGGTACAGCGTTCCGTTGACCAGATGGTACGGGTCGTCAGAGAAGGCGCCAGCGGAATCAGAGTAATCAAAGCGCTCTCTAAAATCGATTACGAAAAGAGACACTTTGCTGATGCAAACGGCCAGTTAGTAAACAACGAGAAAAAAGCGGGGATCATGATGGCGATTTCAAATCCTGCCATGAACCTCTTTTTGAACCTGGGCATGACGCTGGTCATCCTTGTCGGCGCCTACCGGGTCAACGCAGGGGTGTCCGAGCCGGGGAAAATCATCGCTTTTATGACCTACTTTACCATTATTTTAAACGCCCTCCTTTCCGTCACCAGAATTTTCGTCATCATTTCCAAATCCAGCGCTTCTGCGGAACGTATCTGTCAGGTATTGAACCAGCCAAAGGATCTGGTCGTAAAAGCTCCTTTAACAGCCGATTCCTCCTCAGAGGACAACCATGTTGTCTTTGATCATGTCTCTTTCGCCTATAAAAAAGGCGGGCAGGACAATCTTCATGATATTTCCTTCACCCTGAAACAGGGAGAAACATTAGGGATCATCGGGGAAACCGGTTCCGGGAAATCTACCTTGATTCAGCTGCTTATGCGGTTTTACGATACCGATCAGGGGCATATTTTCATTCACGGGCAGGATATCACCACCATTCCGGAGGAAAAACTTCATTCCAAATTCGGCGTTACCTTCCAAAACGACGTCCTGTTCGCGGATACCATCCGGGAAAACATTTCCTTCGGGCGGCATCTGACAGAAGAAGAACTGGAGCAGGCAGCCTCCTGTGCTCAAGCCGAAGAGTTTATCGAGTCCCTTCCCGACCGGTTCGATCATGTTCTGACCGCTAAGGGAACCAATTTAAGCGGCGGGCAACGTCAGCGTGTGCTGATCTCCAGAGCCTTGGCGAAAAATCCGGAGATTCTCATTCTAGACGATTCCTCCAGCGCTCTGGATTACCAGACCGACGCCAAGCTGCGAAAGGCCTTGGGACAGAACTTCCGGGAAACCACCACTGTCATTGTCGCCCAGCGCATCAGCTCAATTATGCACGCAGATCACATTTTAGTCTTGGAGCAGGGGAAAATGCTCGGGTGGGGCACCCATGAGCAGCTCATGGAAAGCTGTCCCCTGTATCAGGAAATCAGCAGAACACAGATGGGAGGAGAGAGATCATGAACCAGCATCAAACGAACAAAACTGCTCCCCGGCCCAAAAAGCGGTATATTTTATTAAGGCTGTGGAAATATCTCTATCAGCATAAATGGATGATCTTTACGGCCCTGTTTCTCACCATATCCAGCAACCTTCTGGCGCTGATCGGACCGATGCTTTCCGGCCTTGCCATCGATGCCATCGAACCGGGGAAAGGAAGCGTAGATTTTCCCACAGTATTCTATTACTGCGCCTGGATGATCGCATTTTACGCCGTGTCTTCCCTTCTTTCCTACATCCTTTCCGTCTTGATGATCCATTTAAGCCAGAAGGTCATTTATCAGATGAGAAAAGACGTCTTTGAAAAGCTGATGGATCTGCCGGTCAGCTATTTTGACCAGCATCAAACCGGGGATATTTTAAGCCGGATCTCTTACGATATCGATACGGTGAACGCGTCTCTGTCCAACGACCTTCTTCAGATCATCACCAGCGCGATTACGGTGATCGGTTCCTTTGCCATGATGGTTCTGATTTCCCCTACTCTGGTCCTGATCTTTGTGGTTACCGTTCCGGTTTCCATCGTATTTATCAAGTGGATGACCGGCAGGGTGCGTCCTCTGTTCCGGAAGCGTTCCGCAAAGCTGGGAGAACTCAACGGATTTGTAGAGGAAATCATTTCCGGTCAGAAAACCACCAAGGCCTATCATCAGGAACAAAAGATGATCGACCGCTTTGACGAAAAAAACACCGAGGCGGTAGACGCCTACTACAATGCCGACTACTACGGCAGCATGGTGGGGCCCTCCGTCAACTTCATCAACAACTTTTCCCTTTCTCTCATCAGTATGTTTGGCGCGGCGCTTTATCTGCTGAATAAACTGAGCTTGGGGGATGTTTCCGCTTTTGTACTCTATTCCAGAAAATTTTCCGGCCCGATCAACGAGATGGCGAACATCATCAGCGAATTACAGTCCGCCTGCGCCGCGGCAGAGCGGGTTTTCCGCCTGATTGACGAGCCGCCGGAAAAGGAAGATGTGGAAGGAGCTAAGGTTCTCTCCAACGTACAGGGGAATGTATCCATCGACCATGTCCGCTTTGGCTATGATCCCAACAAAATCATTATTAAGGATCTGAACCTCCAGGTGAAAAAAGGCCAGCTGATCGCCATTGTCGGCCCTACCGGAGCTGGAAAAACAACCATCATCAACCTGCTGATGCGCTTTTACGATCCCAACAGCGGAACCATTTCCATTGACGGAAACGACATCTGTAAAGTGACCCGAAAGAGCCTGCGCCTTTCTTACGCTATGGTATTGCAGGAGACCTGGCTGTTCCACGGTACGATTTTCGAGAATATCGCCTATGGAAAAGAGGGCGCCACGAAAGAGGACGTCATCGCCGCGGCGAAGGCCGCCAAAATACACGACTATATCATGGGGCTTCCCTGCGGATATGAAACCATCCTCAGCGAGGACGGCGTAAATATCTCCCAGGGGCAGAAACAGCTTTTGACCATTGCCCGCGCCATGCTTCTGGACGCCCATATGCTGATTCTGGATGAGGCCACCTCCAATGTGGATACCCGGACGGAGATTCAGATTCAGGACGCCATGTACAAGCTGATGGAGGGCAAGACTTGCTTTGTCATCGCCCACCGGCTGTCCACCATCCAAAACGCCGACCATATCCTGGTGGTACGGGACGGCAATATCGTAGAGCAGGGCAATCACGATTCTCTCATGAAGCAAAACGGATTTTACGCCAAGCTTTACTATTCTCAGTTTGAAACCTACTGATGATTGTAAACCTTTTTGGACATTTCTACCTGCCCTCGATTCGATTGGAGGCGTTGTTCGTATGTTTTATTTTGTCAGACACGGAAGAACCGATTATTCTCAGAGGAACACCAAAATTTATCAGGGATTCGGCGTGAACCTGTCGCCCTTATCGGCAGAAGGGATCAGAGAAATCCAAAAAACCGCCAAAGACCCTAGGCTCCAAAATGCGGACCTTATTTTAACCTCTCCCTATACCAGAGCCTTGCAGACAGCGGCGATCCTCTCGAAAGAGCTGGGGGCAGAAATCATCGTTGAAACAGACCTCCATGAGTGGCTGGCCAACAAAAACTATATTTATGAGGAAGATGCCGCGGCCGCAATCGCCTATCGGGAGTATATCGAACATGGCGGCAGTTATCCCCTTGGGGCAGAACCGAGCTGGGAAAGCGCCCAGATGATGCGCACCCGGGTACTGCCGGTGTTAGAGAAATACAACAGTATCAAAAGGTCATTGTCGCCTGCCACGGCATGATGATTCAGGCAGTGACAGAAAAACACCTCCCCTCCAACGGGGAAATCATGGCTTTTGAGCTGTAACTCTTTGATGCTTTCTCTTTCTGAACAATTGAGTCGGTTCACAATACCATCACGAAAAAGGCGGGGCAGATGAATTCATCTGCCCCGCCTGAGTTTATCACAGCGATCATTTTATTGACTGTTGCGATACTTTTGCAAAGTCCCCCAGGGATTGTTCGTTTTACAAAATGGTATAGGTAAAGTTCTCCCATAAAACGGTATCGCCCTCCGCGATTTCCACAGGCAGCAGCGCCATCGCCACCGTATTTTCGATTCCGTCCTCTGTTACCATAATCGCATAGTCACCGTTGATTTTTAAGACTTTATAAGTTACCGGTTCCATCCCTTTTCCTCCTTGCCAGAATCAACTTTTGTCTTAACTTCAATATTTTTATTCTACTATAAAACAGAAATTTATTGTTTGCCGGGCGTTTCACCCCGGCACCCCGATGTCCTTTGGTGAGCGCCAAAGGACAGAAAACGCTTCACTCAAACGCCGTGAAGGCTTGGTGTAAATCTATGAAGTTGGCTCCTAAGGAAGTACAACGGAAAATATCAGTTCCTGCTAAAA
>CALWNT010000117.1 GCA_944382885.1 uncultured Clostridia bacterium
AATATCAAAGGTGATATAGCAGGAACGGTTTTGAAAGTCCGCTTCCATCACTTCTATCCCTTCACAATCGGCTTTTGATTCCGGAAAAGACGACAACTTGCTAGGCTGTGGCTTTTGATACATAAAAACTTACTCCTTATTTTTTAGTTTACTCCCTATCAAAATCAAAGAGATTCAAACCGATTTTTTCACTGTATCGGCGTCCCACCTGTCCGTTTAACACTCGAACGACAATTTCACCAGTAGCGCTGATCACCGCTTTTTTCAGATGGCCGCCTAAAGCGATTCCTTTCGCATTTCCTGCCGAAGCGTGAATGTGAAGATAGGGCTTTCCTTCCATTTGTGTAATCGTTCCGGATAGAGAAAGCAGCTCCATTGGTTCCTCAAAAGAATTGGTATAGTATTCTTTTGACACCGTGTCAAATACGCAGACATTCATCTGTTTCAGAGCACCCAACCCCTCTACTTCAGCTAAAGCGATATTTTCTCGCTGGGCTAATTGGGTAAGCTCCTCTAAAATTTCTTCATCAGGATCCAATCTCATGATAATGGTATCCTCAAAACGCCGGTATTCCATCTTTTACCGCTCCTTTTCTTAGGGATTTTGCTTCTCCTGTTTTCATAAGGCTAGACAAATCTTTGTTTGTTATTATAGCACGTTCTTCTGTTTCACGCCAGAGCCATAAAGTAAATTTACCTCTTTTTTCGAATCAATTCAGAAAAAGAGGCCGACCGAAATCATCCGGCAGCCTCTTTGAAAAAGTCCCGATCTTTTATGATCTTATTTAGTTTTTCAGATCTCTTGTTTTGATTGCATCCCGGATTGACTGCTTGATAAATTTTTCTCGTTCCTCTGGAGAAGAAATCTCATTCAAACAAGCGAGAATGTCTGCATCTTTTCTACTCTGAAGTACCAAGGTAACAGATTCAGTAGTTGCTGGAATACCCTTTTCATAGATTTCCTTATTTTCTGACAATATCTGTTCATAGACCGAATCCCGAATATAATCCAGAACAGAAATATTGTGCGCAGAAAGCCTCTGTAGCTTCTGGTATAACTCGGCTTCTGTCTTTCTGTTGATCGATAAAGTAAACTGTATTTTCACTTTCTCCTGTTTAGGAAAAGGAGTCAAAAATCGTTTGGGAACTTCCAAGAAACTGCCATTTTCTTCCCGTTCCATTTTCTTAACCACAGCCTCTTTAATGTATTTATTTCTAGAAATACAATTCCGGTCAAGACAGTGAGCTTGGTAAATTTGTTGCAAATGGCAATAAAGGATGTAGTCGTACTTTTTGCGAAAGGTAAAATTCATTAGAAAGACGTTTTCTTTTTGGTAAATCATTTGTTGCTTCTTATTTTTCATATTTTGCTCTGTTTCAGCCTCCCTTTCAAATTTTTGGGACAGCAGAACCAGGAAAACGGAACAAACTTCATTGGACAGAAGATCCTTTCTGGCGCCAAACAATGTCATGCGCTCAATAGAACAGAAATCTGAAATCACCTACTGCTTTTAAGTGATTTCAGATAAGAGCATTAGCCTATAGCACATCATTCTATTCTAAAAAGCGATTTATCAGTATTGGCGTTGGTATTCAAAATAAATTTTTGTAAAAGTATGTCTGAAATTCTTCCTTTCCCAGTTCACAAAAGGAATTAGAAAAAGAAAGACCGTCATGATACTGCCATCTCATACAATAAAAGTGTTTTCTTGCCCAAACCAATCCAGATAAAACCCTTTTATCCGTCGCAATATGACTTCTATTATGAATTTCAATCTTAAATGAAATAATTTAAAATAATTTTAGCATTTTTTTTGCTTAAAGTCAAGGAAACAACCTATTTAACAAGAACTGGTTCCGAGAATATTTTGCTCAGTCAAGGCCTTTAACGAGCTGGAGCGGGTTTGACGGCTACTTTTTTAAGCCGTCAAATAAGCCGTAAAAATTTAAAAAATAAGGAGTAAAAACGATGTCGCGAAAAGGAGAAAACATTTATTTAAGAAAAGACGGAAGATGGGAAGGACGTTATATCAAAGGCAGGAAAGTGGATGGAAAACCCATTTTTGGTTCTATTTACGGACGACAATATGCAGAGGTCAAAAAGCGTTTGGTTCTGATAAAAGCGGAACTATATCAAAGTGAGACTTCCATCCTGATCTTTGGCAGCGGTACGCTGAAAGATTGGACAGAATTCTGGCTGGAGAACGTCATGCGCCCTCATTTAAAGCCGGGAACCTACGCTGGTTATCAGAGAAATATCCAAAAACATATCCTCCCCTCTCTCGGTCCTATGTTATTGCGAAAAATGGCCCAAGGAGATATCCAAAATTTTGCCAACAGATTGGTGCATACGATGGCATCTTCCACTTTACAGGGGATTTGCAGGCTGTTAAAGGCAATTCTAACCTCTGCATGGCATAAGGGACTCATTGACAAAAATCCATATTATGAAATAAAATTTCCCAAAAGCCCTCCACGTACCCCTCGTGTCCTAACCAAAACAGAACAAAAAAAGATTGAGCACAGTATTAAAAATTCGCAGGAACTGGAATACCTGCTCTGTCTTTATACTGGGATTCGGGTAGGGGAGTTGGCTGCTCTGCGCTGGGAGGACATTGATTTCGAAAACAGATTGCTGCATATCAGACATTCTGTCCAGCGTATTCCAAGTTCCAATGGGAACACCAAAACAAGGCTTTTTCTCGGTACACCCAAATCGGAGCACTCCTTAAGAGATATTCCCATTCCAATCTTTCTGATGCCATATCTGGAAAATCGAAAAAATTCCGCAGCCTTTCCTTCGGCATCTCCTTTTGTGTTTGCCAATAAGCAGGGAGGATATAAAGATCCGCGGACGTTTCAAAGAAGGATTAGTCAGCTTTGCAAAAATCTTGGAATTTTGGGCGTCCATATGCATACACTGCGGCATAGCTTTGCTGTTAGATGCTTAGAGCATCATATCCGCTATGAGATCTTAGCTGAGCTTTTAGGACATGCCTCGGCTCAAATTACGATCCGCCACTATGTCCATTGTACCGAAGAGGACAAACGCCGGAGTATGGATTTATTGTCTCTCAACGCTTAAGCCGTCAAAACTGGTCAGAGATTTTTTTATTTTCCCTCAAAACCGAACTATTTTTCCTGTGGCTGCAATAGACGTCATATTGCGTAAGCCCATCTGGAATACAGATGGGCTTACGCTTAATCCCCATTTCAATCCCATAATAAAAGATGAAAAGAACGATGGTATCTTTTGGGGGATATTTCTATCCCATTGACATCTGGCATTTTGTAAAAAAATCTCCGAGATAACTGCGTTGTGCAATCATCTCGGAGACAGGCGCGTTTGTTTGAAAAACGTTTCAAGTTGTCTGATCAGATTTTTCCTTATTTTGTCTATTTTCCAGAAACAAAGCTAATTCTTTTGAGAGGACGCGTCATTCTCTTCCTTTTCGGGTTCTTCTGAAAAAAGCTTGCTGCGGCTTTCTTCACTTTCTCTATCGGCTTCTTTCTCAGCCTCTTCCGATTCCTGCAAACGCTTTTGCAGCTTTTCCTCATCCTCTTCTTCTATACCGTCTTCTAAGGCTGCTTCTTCCAATTCTTCCTCATGGGTTTTCTTTTCCTTTTTACTTTTGCTATTTTTTTCCTGAGCTTGACGAAGCAGTTCCTTCGACTCTTCTGTATAGACGTAAAGCTGCAGATATTCAGGGTCATTTTCCCGCTTAATTTTAGATTTGACACACAGCCAGATAATCAATGCTACAATGACCAGTAAAACGGAAAGCACTTGAGAAACCCTCAAATTTCCCAGATAGAGGCTGTCCTGACGAAGTCCTTCGACAACGGCACGTTCTGCCCCGTACCAAATCAGATAAAACAGCGCTACTTCCCCGTCAAATTTCCTTCTCTTGGAATAGAAGTGCAGAAGGACAAATCCCAGCAGACACCAAATGGATTCATATAAAAAGCAGGGATGAACCGGGGAATCCGCTACACCTGCGATGGTCATACCGAGAATCGAATCGGTTTCAGCGCCATATGCTTCCCCGTTGATAAAATTCCCCCAGCGGCCGATCCCCTGTCCCAAAAGAAAGCCTAACGCTGTAATATCCAGCATGGGAAGGATCCTGACCTTTCTCAGTTTACAGACCAAAAGTCCAAAGGCCAGCGCGCCGATGATACCGCCATAAATGGCAAGCCCGCCGTTGCGAGTGTTGAAGATCTCCAACAGATTGTCTTTGTACTGGTCCCAGCTGAAAATCACATAATAAAGGCGCGCGCCGATGATGCCGCCGACCATACCCGCCAGAATGGCATCGATGGCCCGGTCGCTGTCCAGACCGAACTGAGGCATTCGTTTAATGCCGTAAATGACAGCCAGGAGAAATCCTAAGGAAATCAATATGGCATACCAGGCGATGTCAAGGCCAAATACTGAGATAAAACGGTCAACTGTAAATTCCAAACCCAATTTGGGAAATGCGATTGTATTCATAACGAGAATATCCTTTCCTATGTATTCTGGGAAATCCAGGGGATGCGCTTGCCCCCTGGCACCCCGAAGAAGACCCCTGACCGCTCCCACTGGGGCGGCTTCAGTGTATCTTGTCCATTATTTGACAGGTTCAATAATGGATAGCGCAGCTTTATCTGCTTGGAGAGAAGACTCCAGAACAGATTGTACGAAAGACAAATCCATTTTCTCTACCGTCTTGATATTGTCGTAAATATCTACTCCGGCAAAATAAGAGGTCACCAAGCCGTTCGCCACGGTTTCCACATTATTGAAGCCGCGTACCAGACGGCCGTAAAAAGACTTTTTACAGCGTTCAAAGCTCTCCTCATCGATCCCCTGAGCCTTTGCCTTCGAAATTTCTTCCTGCACCAAACGGAATACCTCATCCGGATGCTCCGATTCCCCTTCCAGGATATTGGAAAAATATCCTCGTCCGGCAAATACTTCATAGCCAAAAGTCTGATTGATCAGCCCCTCATCATACATTTTCCGGTAAAGGGTACTGCCCTCTCCAAAAAGGACTTCCAATAATAGCTCGCTGGCGATCTGGTATTTTAAAAGTTCCTGTCCTTCCCGCACCTGCTCTTTAAAGCCAATGCTGAATAAAGGAATCGACACGCTTAAAGCCTGAACGGTACGGGAGGCGCGGATCTCTTCCGGTTCGTTTGCAATCTTCTGGTCTACCTCTACCTTTTTGCTGGGCTTGAGGTTTTCCTCGATCACCTTTACCGCGCTGTCTACGTCAAAGTTTCCGGCAACCGCCAGAACCATGTTGTTGAGATTATAAAAAGTATGATAGCATTTATACAAAAGCTCCGCGTCGATTTTGGCGATACTTTCTACTGTTCCGGCAATGTCGATCCGCACCGGATTTTCGAGATACAAAGCGCCAAGCAGATTAAAGAACACCCTCCAGCCCGGATTGTCCTCGTACATTCTGATTTCCTGTCCAATGATTCCCTGTTCCTTTTCCACCGTCTGCTGGGTAAAGTAGGGGGACTGCACAAAGGTCAGAAGGCTTTTGAGGGATTCTTCAAAACGGTCGGTAGCGCTGAAAAGATAACAGGTCTTTTCAAAAGAGGTAAACGCGTTAGCGGAAGCCCCGGTTTTAGCAAACAGGGTAAACGCGTCCCCGTCCTCGCTTTCAAAAAGCTTATGCTCCAGAAAATGGGCGACCCCCTCCGGAACAGTGGTGTATTCTGTATCCTCTCCCGTTTTAAAAACGGTGTCGATGGACCCCAGCTTGGTTCCAAACAGCGCGTAGGATGAGCTATAGCCTTTCATTGGATATAAGAGTATCTTTAAACCGGATTCATGTTCAAAAGAATAATACTGTTCTTTTAACTTTTCATTCCGGATGATTTCTTTTTTTACCATGTTACTTTTCCTCCTTGCCGGTCAGCACATAAGACAGGTCTAACTGTAAAAGCTTCGCCGCGTTTACGATATCTTCTTTCGTGACAGCGGAAAGCTTCTGCGCTTCCTCGTCGGGAGAAGAAGTTTCTCCGGTGAGGATCTGTCCAAGATAAAAGCCCTCTACTGCACCAGGCGCGTCATAGATCGTCTTATAGGAATTGACCAGGCTCATTACCGCGTTGCTGATTTCTTCGTCGGAAATCACGCCTTCCTTCATCTCTGCCAGCTGATGAAGAATCTCTGATTTCGCCTTTTCGATATTCTCGTTTTCCACGCCGCAGTCCACCTTGACAATTCCCTTGGTGCGGTCCAGACGGGCGGCACAGTAATAGCACAGGCTCATCTTTTCCCGAACGTTTAAAAAGAGCTTGGACATAGGGGTTCCGCCGAAAATCACAGTCATGACCCGCATAGCCGGAATCGCTTCATCCCCAGCCGACAGCCCGCTGGCAAAGCCCAGAACCATCTTGGATTGGCTGACGTCCATCCGCTCGGTAACGGATTCCTCTTTTTCCGGAACCGGATGGGCAGTTAAAGAGGCAAGGGGCAGCACAGCCCGGTCTAAGGCCGAAAACTTCTGGGAAAGGATCTTTTTCGGAATCTCAGCGTCCCCGCAGCCCACAAACATCATTTCAATCCGCGCGGTTTTCAAAAGATTCTGATAAGCCTCATATACTTTTTCCGGAGTCAGAGCCTTGACCTCATCCACTGTTCCGTAAGGGCTGAGTCCATAGGGTTCGCCTTTACACATCAAGCGGGTAGCGGTACTTAACGCATAGGTGCGCTTGTCGTTCAACTCCGCTAAAATCGTATCGATCAGGGTCTTTTTCTCAATTTCCACCTCACGCGGTAAAAAGGCGCCGTTTTCCAGCACCGGGTCCAGAATCAGCTCGGATAAAATTTCTGAGAGTTCAGCCATCACAGGTTCTCCGGACAGGGTATACTGATCGTCTATCCCCACAATAGAAATACTGATTACCTGATAATCTCCGAACTTTTCTACGTCAGAACCTACCACGGCACCGTAAAGCCCGTCCAAATGACGGTTAAAAGCGGTGAAATCGGCAAAACGACGGCAGCCCTTGCGCAGCAAATTGGGAATCAGCGCATTGACGGCGGCCGTATCCTCTTTCAAAGGCAGTACAAAGTGGACCACCAGCTTATTGCTTTTAAACCGCTCGTCCGAAATGGTATTGAAGTAAATACCATTTTGTATTTCTTCTCTTTTCAATGCACACATGCAGTCTTTTCCTCCATCCTGTTTTTCCTTTTCCCTTCTCATGGGAACGGAAAAAGCTATTTTTCTATCTCGAATCTTCCGGCATTCCCCTAGATTCCAAAGGGATTTTCCGGAGAGGGATTCCAATTATTTCTATTTTATAAAATTTATTGCCAAAATTCATGGCAATTTTGTGAAATTTCAGAAATCAAAGGTTTTTTTCCTCAAAATTTTTCAAATCCTTTTTCTTTATCATACCATATTTTAGTTTGGTATGCTATCCCTGAATTTCTGGAAAACGGATTTTGATTCCTTGGGAAGCGGTTTAGGAAGCAAAGCAAAAACTAACAGAAAGGTTTCACCTACCAATAGACAAAAATCCAGGGCATTGGGGGACGGCAAGATTCAGTCATTTCCCTTTGTCTTCGGACAGCAGAAAAAGTGAGACAAATTTCCCTTTGCCTCACTTTTTTGACGCTTTTGAAAAAGCGTTACCGTATTCGAGAAACCTTCCCTTTCCTGCTACTGCGCCTGCATAAAATTCTGGGCGCATTTTTTCAGTTCTTCTAAATTATCCGCCTTTAACCCGGACTGAATCATCGTTTCCTGAACAGACTGAGGAAGGGTATGGAAAAACAAATTCATTTCCTGATTCTTTTCCAGCGTCGAAAGCAGATCGCATGAATGCTCCATGATAATCACGATTCCTTTCCGAATGATTCGATTCTGTTTGGTGCAATTATTTGTTTCTATCCTTAGTATGGGATCATTTCAACCGAATAACACTGGAAAATCATGGATTTTAAATCCATGCGTTACGGAACAAAACCGCTCTTATTTTAGCGGAGATATTACAGAGCCATATCCTGCAAAGGGATTGTCAATCACAATCCGTCCGACTTCACAATCCCCCAGCCCGGTATAGAGGTTGACCTTTCCGTCCGGTCGGAGGGTAATTCCGGAAGTGAAGACGCAGTCGGCCAAATTCGGCTTTTTACACGGCCCTTCCGGATAGCATTTTCTCGTGCCGATAATTTTCACATCCATTGCTCTGTGGCTTTGGGGATCAAAGACAAAGGAAATATTGAGATAATGCTGCAATTCCAGCCCTGTTTCATCCGGCGCCAGGTAGGATTTATGGCCGATCACACCCAACAATCCGGAATCCAGCAGATACACCTGGTTACAGCCGCCCCATTCTCCTGCTTCAAACAGATTTTCAATATAGGGAGCGTTTTCAATGACGTCGGCAGTCAACTCATCCAGGGAAGAAATGGTGGTAAAACCGATCATGGATTCGATCCCCAGCTCCTTGAGCTTCTGTGTGCCGCGAGGGCGGGAAAATACGCCGATTTTTCCGTCTTTCATTTCAATCAGGCGGATATCCTTCATGTAATCCGGCCCGGTGGTATAGTAGTACAGATCGTTGAGATCGGTGCCTTTGTAAAAATACCCGTAATAGGTTTCGCACACCCCCGCACGGTTGCGCACATGGGTTCCGCCCATCACCAATTCTCCATGAATGACCGCAAGGTAAGGGTCCTCCAGCTGATAGATCATGCTGTCTGGCACCAGCCGATAGGCGTCCTCTCCCGTCTTTTCAAATAGACGCACCCAAGAACGCGCCCATTCGCTTCTACGCTCTATCCGTCCGAAGATATATTCCTTGCCATCCCAAGTAAAGGGAATAGATGGATTGTAAACGTCGTACCCCTCTACTCCCGCAAAAGTGACCTTCGCGCTTTCATAGACTTTGGCTGTTTTTTCAAACTCAGCCTGTTTTTCCTGTAAACTCATTTTCATTCCTCCTGAATTGCCAACA
>CALWNT010000118.1 GCA_944382885.1 uncultured Clostridia bacterium
TTTTAGCAGGAACTGATATTTTCCGTTGTACTTCCTTAGGAGCCAACTTCATAGATTTACACCAAGCCTTCACGGCGTTTGAGTGAAGCGTTTTCTGTCCTTTGGCGCTCACCAAAGGACATCGGGGCGCCGGGGTGAAACGCCCGGCAAACGAATTGGTAAAACAAATTTTGTTCTATCATAAAGGCTGTAGGGTCGGTGCCCCCACATAAAAAGCTAAATTTCTGTTTAATCAAAAATCTATATAAGAAAAATATTTTCGCTGGAACAGCCTTCCAAACCTGCTCGTTTGGTCATAATCTCTTCACAGAAAAATGACGATTTTTCTTTTCCATTATGGTAAAATAAAGCGAAAAAAGGAAGAAAAATGTCGCTATACAAAATTCACAAAAATTGTATGAAATAGCTAGTTGCACATTTACTTTTTATAGTGCTATAATTTTGTATTAAGATAATGCCATATTTTACGAAAACCCATTCAGAAATAGATTAAGGTGAGGATACAATTCATGAAAGTTTCTATCGGTATCGATATCGGATCCACCACGGCCAAGGTCGTTGTAATGGAGGACGGAAAGTGCCTGTTTCAACGTTATGAACGGCATTACTCTCAGGTAAGGCAAAAAACCCTGGAGTTAATCCGGCAGGCAGAAGATATTTTAAAGGGACGAGAATTTACGGTTGCAATTTCTGGTTCCGCGGGACTGGGCGTAGCGAAAGCCGCCTCCATCCCCTTTGTGCAGGAAGTGTTTGCTACTGGGGAATTGGTGCGCAAAATAGAGCCTGATACCGACGTGGTGATCGAGCTGGGCGGAGAGGACGCCAAAATCTTATTTTTTGACCATCGTACTGGCGCCTTTGAAGAGCGTATGAATGGTTCCTGTGCCGGGGGCACTGGGGCTTTTATTGACCAAATGGCGACCCTGCTTGCGGTAACTCCAACCGAATTGGATGAATTGGCGGTTAAACATCAGTTTATTTATACCATTGCGTCCCGGTGCGGCGTATTCGCAAAGTCAGATATCCAGCCTTTGCTGAACCAGGGGGCAAATAAAGAAGACATTGCCGCCAGCATCTTTCAGGCGGTGGTGGATCAGACCATTACCGGGCTGGCCCAAGGGAAAAAAATCCAAGGGAAGATCCTGTTTTTAGGCGGACCCCTGCACTTTTTTAAGGGATTGCAGGAACGCTTTGTGGAAACCCTCCATTTAGATGAAACTACCGCGGTATTCCCGGATTACGCTCTGTATGCAGTCAGTATGGGGGCCTCTATCTATGCGGAAGAAGAACAGGATACCTTGACCTATGAACAGCTGATCGAAAAACTGGAAAACGCCAAGGACGAATCGATCACTACCCTCCGCTTGAGCCCGCTCTTTCGCAGTGAGGAAGAATACGATGCGTTTGTCAAACGCCACCAGAAGGCAACTACTCAGATGAAACCCCTTGAGTCTTACCGAGGAAAAGCTTATCTGGGAATCGACTGCGGCAGCACGACTACCAAGCTCTGTCTGATCGACGAGGACGACAACATCCTGTATCAATACTATAATTCCAATCAGGGAAATCCGGTTTTGGTGGTAAAAGAACAGCTTATGAAAATTTATGAGCTCTGTAAAGACCGGATTCAGATTATGGGCAGCGCCGCTACCGGCTACGGGGAAGATTTGATTCGCAACGCCTTCCATGTAGATACCGGGCTGGTGGAAACTATGGCCCATTTAAAAGCGGCCAGCCACTTTAATCCCAAGGTGGATTTCGTTTTGGATATCGGCGGGCAGGACATCAAGTGCTTTAAAATCCGCAACGGCGTAATTGACAACATCGTCCTCAACGAAGCATGTTCCTCCGGATGCGGTTCCTTTATTGAAACCTTCGCCAAATCCATGGGCTACGATGCGGCAAGCTTTGCAAAAGCCGGGCTTTTTGCCAAACATCCAGTGGATTTAGGCTCCCGCTGTACCGTATTTATGAACTCCTCCGTAAAGCAGGCCCAAAAAGAAGGGGCGACCCTGGAGGATATTTCCGCCGGTCTTTCCATGAGTGTGACGAAAAATGCCATCTATAAGGTAATCCGCGCCACCTCCAAAGAGGATTTAGGCACCAATATCGTGGTGCAGGGCGGTACTTTTTTAAGCGACGCGATTCTCAGAAGCTTTGAACTGGAAATTGAGCGAGATGTCATCCGTCCCAATATCGCCGGGCTGATGGGCGCTTATGGTGCCGCACTGTTTGCAAAAGAGCTGCGGTTCACCTCTTCTACCTTGATGACGCCGGAAGACTTGGAACATTTCCAGCATACTGCGAAAACAGTTAGCTGCGGCTTGTGCAATAACCACTGTAATCTAACGGTAAACACCTTTGATTCCGGCAGAAAATTTATCTCCGGCAATCGCTGCGAAAAGCCATTGGGCACCAAAGAGGATAAGTCTATCCCGAATATGTATCAGTATAAGCTCAACAAGATCCGTTCCCTCAAAGGCGTTGACGGAGGCTTAGGAAAAATCGGGATTCCCATGGGACTGAATATGTATGAAAATATTCCTTTCTGGTATGCGTTCCTAACCAGACTTGGATTTGAAGTTGTGCTGTCTGATCCCTCTACCCGAGCACTCTACCGCAAAGGGCAGGATACTATCCCCTCCGACACTGTTTGTTATCCGGCCAAGCTGATGCACGGCCATATCAAAAATCTGTTGGATAAAGGTATTACCCGGATCTTCTATCCCTGCTTGCCCTATAACTTCGACGAGAAAGAAGGGGACAATCACTATAACTGTCCGGTTGTCGCCTATTATCCCGAGCTTTTGGCTGCCAATATGGAAGAACTGAAACAGGTCAAATTCTACAACGGCTATTTTGGAATCCATCGTCCAAAAGACTTTGATAAAAAAGCCTACGAATACTTTAAAGACGAATTCAATTTCCCCTTAAAGCTGGTAAGACAGGCGGCAAAAGAAGCTTACGCCGTCTATTACAGCTGGATGGAGGATATTCGCAAGGAAGGGGAGCGTTCCATTCAATACGCCAGAGAGCACGGATATAAAATCATTGTACTGGCTGGACGTCCCTACCACATCGACCCCGAAATCAACCACGGTATTGACAAGCTCCTGTCTGCGCTGAAATTAGCGATCATCACCGAGGATTCTATCGCCCATCTGGGGCATGTAGGAAAAGTACACGTCCTCAATCAGTGGACTTATCATGCCAGATTATACAACGCGGCGAACTACATTACCACCCAGCCTGATATGGAACTGATTCAGATGGTTTCCTTCGGCTGCGGCATCGACGCGATTACCACTGACGAAGTCCGTTCCATCCTAGAGCAAAAAGATAAGCTCTATACCCAGCTCAAGATTGACGAAATCAATAACCTAAGCGCGGTCCGCATCCGCGTTAGAAGCCTTTTGGCCGCAATTCAGGCCAAAGAAGCCAAAAGCAAAAACAATGCCCAGTAGCGTGCTCAGGCTTTTACGGAATAAGTTGATTTTGGAGTGACGCTTTCACTGTGCAGCAATGCCGCGCAGTTTTCAAAAATATTACCAGGAAAGGAATCCCATATGGCTGAACTGATCTACGCAAAAGACGGTCGACTGCTCTTTACCAAAGAGATGAAAGAAGAATATACGATCTTAGCCCCGAATATGCTTCCGGTACATTTCAAGCTGTTTCAAAAGGCTTTTGCCCTTCACGGCTACAACATTGTGCCTTTGGAAACCACTGGGCGGGAGATCGTCAACGAAGGGCTCAAAAACGTACACAACGACACCTGCTATCCGGCTCTGCTGGTAATCGGGCAGTTGATTCATGCATTAAAAAGCGGAACTTACGACTTAAATAAAACCGCACTGCTGATTACTCAGACCGGCGGTGGATGCCGTGCTTCCAACTATATTCATCTGCTGAGAAAAGCCCTCAAGCGTTCGGGGTTTGAACAGATTCCGGTCATTTCTCTGAATTTGTCCGGCATGGAAAAAAATCCAGGATTTTCTCTGAGTCTGGGCTTGATTAAAAAGCTGGTTTATAGTATTGTATATGGGGATCTTCTCATGCTTCTGGCAAACCAAACCAGACCCTATGAGCTTTCTCAGGGCGCAGCTGACCGGATGATCGATCATTGGGTCAATCTGCTCAGCGAGGAGTATAAGAAGTCCAAAAACGTGACCTACCGCCGGGTGAAGGAAAACCTCCCCCGCATTTTGGAAGATTTCGCTTCTATTCCCGTCCATCGGACAGATAAAATTAAAGTGGGGATCGTAGGGGAAATCTACGTCAAGTATGCTCCGTTGGGAAACAACAATCTGGAGCAGTTTCTCCACGGAGAAGATGTGGAGGTCCGTATCCCGGGATTGCTGGATTTCGTCATCTTTAAGGTGGACAACCGAGTCGTAGACCCGGAGCTTTACGGCGGCGGCAAACTCAAGCACTTGATTGCCGACAAATTTGAAAAGTATTTGCTGGGCTGGCAGGACGATTTGATTGCGGAAGTCAAAAAATTTCCTCAGTTTACCCCTCCCACCCGTTTCACTGAGACCAAAAAGCTGGTAAAGGATTATCTCGGCTATGGCAATAAAATGGGTGAAGGTTGGCTTCTCACCGGAGAAATGCTGGAGCTTGTCCATTCCGGCGTGAGCAATATTGTCTGCACCCAGCCTTTTGGCTGTCTGCCGAATCATGTAGCTGGTAAGGGAATGATCCGCAAAATCAAGGAAAACAACCCTACCGCGAATATTGTCGCCATTGACTACGATCCGGGGGCAACGGCAATCAATCAGGAAAATCGTATCAAGCTGATGATTGCCAATGCAAAACGAATGAAAAAAATGACGGAATATCGCGAAATTACAGAATTTGATCCATCGCAGGTTCCAAACGGGGAAACTGTGAAAAAATAAACTGATCAACTGAGGAGCTGTTGTTATGAGAATCACCATTAAAAGCGATTCCGCTGTAGCTGTTGTAGAAACAATGGGAGCGGAATTAAAGTCTCTACAGGATACCTTTGGCACGGAATATATGTGGCAGGCGGACAAAAAGTATTGGCAGAAAACCGCGCCTGTCTTGTTCCCGTCCATTGGTAATACCAGAAATGACAAGACCCTTTTCAACGGCGTGGAATATCCAATGCCAAAACACGGTTTTGCAAACCGTTCTAACTTCAAAGTAGTCTATCAGGGAGAAGACAAGGTGATTCTCTCTTTGCTTTCCAACGAGGAAACCAAAACCTATTACCCATATGATTTTAATTTTCAGATTACTTATAGTATTGAGGGCTGTTGTGTAAACATTCAGTATGATGTTTTCAATATGGGAACAGAAACCATGCCCTTTATGATCGGCGCTCATCCCGCCTTTAATGTACCGATCGGTGCAGAGGAAGACGAATTTGACAACTATTATCTGGAATTTGCAGAAGAAGAAACCACAGATACTCCGGTCTTTAATATGGAGGATATGTACTGGGAAAGCGAAAACCGTGTTCCGCGTCTCAACGGAGAACGCCGACTGATGCTCAATCATAAGCTTTTCTATCACGATGCTATTTTATTTGATCGTCTCAAATCCAAATCTGTAACGCTTGCCAGCATCCGTACCGGCAGAGGCGTGCAGATGGATTTCCCGGATTTTGAGGAAATTGCATTCTGGACACCCTATCAGATTGATTCTCCGTTCCTCTGCCTGGAACCCTGGTGCGGAAGCGCTATCTGGGACAAAGAAGACGATGAATTTGCGCATCGTCACAATATGCAGTTTGTAGAACCGGATGAGAAAAAGACCTATCGGATCAAAGTACAGATGTTATAAAGAAAAAAGGCTTGCAAGGGAGAGACTATATAAGGAAGCAGCCTCTCCCTTCGGCTGGTATAGCGGATTGTCGATACAGATATCGTTTATGCATAATTACATTTGGAAGCGGTATAAAATATTTATATCGCTTCTATTTTCTACCTATGCAATGGCTTTTTTCACAAACTCGTGGTATAACTGTTTCATATCCAAGAGACAAACTGAATTATGTGAGGTGATAGAGTGGATAAAGGACGTATTATTTTTTTGAACGGAGTGACAAGCGCAGGGAAAACATCAATCGTCGAAGCTCTTCAAGAGCGTGATGACATATTCTTTTATGTTGTTGCCAATGATTTGTTTCAAGAGATGGTCGGAGAGAAATATTTGCGTGAAAACTATTGGAAGTATCTTAGCGAAGTAATTATTATGATGTACCATACTGCGAAACTCTATTCAGATATGGGCAAAAATGTTCTTATTGATGGAATA
>CALWNT010000119.1 GCA_944382885.1 uncultured Clostridia bacterium
GGTTCAAAATCCTTAATATCCGGCAGACGGAGAGGCAGTTCGCTTTCCGGCAGCGGAACATAACCGCATTTTTCACAATAAACGATCGGAATTGGTTCACCCCAATAACGCTGTCTGGAGAATACCCAGTCGCGGAGTTTAAAGTTTACTTTTGCGTGTCCCTTTTGATGTTCTTCCAGCCAAGCAATGATCTTTTCCTTCGCTTCTTCCACGCTCAGGCCGGTTAAAAAGTCAGAATTTACCATCACGCCGGTAGCGCAGTCGGTAAAGGCTTCTTTTTCAATATCCCCGCCGGCGACTACCTCAATAATCGGCAGATGGAAGGCTTTGGCAAAATCATAGTCTCTAGTATCGTGAGCCGGCACCGCCATAATCGCGCCAGTTCCATAGCCCATCAAAACATAGTCGGAAACAAAAATCGGGATCTCTTTCCCATTCACCGGGTTGATGCCCTTTACCCCTTTGATTTCCACACCGGTTTTGTCTTTGGCAAGTTCGGTCCGCTCAAAATCGGATTTTCTGGCAGCCTCTTCCTGATAGGCCTTGATTTCGTCCATATTGGAAATCTGCTCCGCCCATTTCTGGATAATCGGATGCTCCGGCGAGATTACCATATAAGTCGCGCCGAACAGGGTATCCGGGCGGGTGGTATAAATTTTGAGAGTGTCTCCCGCAGTCGTGCCGAAATCCACTTCAGCACCGGTAGAACGCCCGATCCAGTTTTTCTGGGAAATTTTTACCCGGTCGATATAATTGATATCCGGCAGATCCAGATCGTCGATCAAACGCTGTGCGTACTCGGTGATCTTTAACATCCACTGGCTCTTTACTTTTCTGACGACTTCGCTTCCGCAGCGCTCGCAGACGCCGTTTACCACTTCTTCATTTGCCAGCACGCATTTACAGGAGGTACACCAGTTTACCGGCATTTCACTTTTATAGGCAAGCCCCTTTTTAAACAGCTGTAAAAAGATCCACTGAGTCCATTTATAATAAGACGGGTCGGTGGTATTGATTTCCCTGTTCCAGTCAAAGGACAATCCCAGAGATTTTAACTGCTGCTTGAATCTCGCCACATTTTTCTCGGTGACAATCTCCGGATGAATGTGGTTTTTCATAGCAAAGTTTTCCGTCGGCAGGCCGAATGCGTCCCATCCCATGGGATACAGGACGTTATAACCCTCCAGGCGTTTTTTCCTCGCTACAATATCCAGCGCCGTATAGGAACGGGGATGTCCCACATGAAGTCCCTGTCCAGAGGGATAAGGGAATTCTACCAACGCGTAATATTTCGGTTTTGTATAGTCGTTGACAGCAGCGAAGGTATTCTGCTCGTCCCAAATGCCCTGCCACTTCTTTTCAATGGCAGAAAAATCATATTTCACTTTTACCACTCCTGCTTTTCTTCTGTATCAAAACAAACGCCCTTATGAAACTCAAAATCCAATCGTTTCCCGACGGGATTTGATGCCTGCTTCATCCTAATGGGGCGCAGGTCTTTAAGAATCTATTTTCTAGTGTATCAAATTTCTATGCTTCCTGCAAGGGAATTCTCATGATTTTTGCAGAAAGGCCCTGCCGATCAAAAGCCGGCAAGGCTGGTTCCGTCTTTTCATCAGCCCAAAAGCTCCGCTGTGGAAAGTTCTTCTCCCGCAGCCCAAAGCCGGTCGAGATCGTAATATTCCCTGGCTTCCTCATGGAAAATGTGTACAATCACATCGCCATAATCAAGGATCACCCAGCTTGCAGACTGATGCCCTTCGCTGCGCAAAGGTGTGATCCCCTGCTCTTTCATCTTAAATTCTACTTCCTCTACCAAGGCCTTTACATGGGTGGTATTGTCAGAGGAAGCGATGACAAAATAATCGGTCATCACTGTAATATTGTCGATTTTCAGCACTTTAATATTTTCTGCTTTTTTATCATCCAGTATTTTTACAACCTGTCTGGTTTTTTCTAATGAGGTCATTTCATCATTCCTTTTCTTTCTGATTTGTTACGCTTTCTTTGGTCCCAATTCCAACGACAGGGAATTATATGCGTTTATGGTATCTACCGGAATCAGGCAGCCGTCTTTTAAAAGCCTTCTCATATCGTCCCGGAGCATCTCCAGCATACATAAATCCAGGCTCTTAAAAGAAAGCTCCCTGAAGTATTCCACCCCTTTATATTTCCGATCGATGGAAGTGGCGTCCGCAATAAAAATGATCTTTTCCAGTTTGCTCATCCCGGCTCTGGCAATGGTGTGATACCGAACCGCATTGAGGATGTCCTCATCCTCAATATGAAGCACTTCTTTGGCGTAGATGGCGCCGGTCAAAGCATGATACAGCGGGGTGCTGTGCAGGATGATCTCGCTGGTGTGACTGTCTGCTTTGAGAATCATCTGAAGCTGATCCTCAAACTTCATCTCTTTGGTAATATCATGAAGCAGCGCCGCGGTGATACACTTTTCCTCATCTTCCCCATATCTTCTGGCAAGCAGAATCGCCTGCTCCTTGACGCCTAAAATATGCCGGAAGCGCTTTTTTGACACCTTTTCCTTGCATAATAGTTCCAGTTCTTCCTGCGTCAACCTGATCAGCTCCTTACTTCGTAATTTTTGGGGAACGCATATAAAGTCCATGCGCCCTGATATATGCCTCTACCTTGGGGTTGAGATATTCGGCTTTTTCCCCTTTTTCCAGCGCCGCACGAATCTGAGTGGAAGAAACGGTCAGCACTTCACTGCGGATGATCTGCACTCTTTGTCCCGCCTTGAGCACCCTTTGCGCATACTCCATCATCTGTTCGTACTCTTCCGGATAACGTGCTCCCGCAATCAAAGTAACATATTCTAAAATCTCCCGATAGCAGTACCACTGGTGGAAGCTAAAGAGCATGTCGCTTCCGATGATCCAGTAAAGTGCGGCGTCCGGATAGAGTTCCCTCAGTTTTTTGACGGTATGGACGGTATAGCTTACTCCCTGCATCTGCATTTCCAAATCGCAGACAGAAATTTTGGGATAATCCTCGCAGGCAAGCCCGCACATGATAAGCCTGTCTTCATTTGACGCCAAATCCTCCGCCGTTTTATGCGGGGGAATATTGGTAGGCATCAAAAGAATCCGGTCAAACTGAAACACCGCGTCGCATTCCTCGCACAGATGGATATGCCCGTTGTGGATCGGATTAAAGGTCCCGCCGAAAATCGCAATCTTTTCCATCATGTTTATCCGTCCAGCTCATAAATGGGGTTCTTGTTATTCCGACGGAATAGCACAAATCTGGTACCGATCACCTGCACCACATCCGCGCCGGTTCGTTCCGCCAATGCAACCGCGGCCTCTTTTGCCGTCAGCAGGGAGTTTTCCAATACCCGCATTTTAATCAGTTCTCTGGCAGTCAGCGCATCGTCTACCTGTTTCACCAGCGTTTCTCCTACGCCGCTTTTTCCCACCTGAAGGATCGTCTCCATCTGGTTTGCTTTTGATCGCAAAAATGCCCTCTGTTTACTTGTCAGCATCTATCTTTTCTCCATTCTTATTTCTTACGTCTTTTCGTTATCCCGTTACTTTGACAAATCCTGTCTGAGCTTTTCCAGCGCCCTGCCCCGATGGCTCAGCGCATCTTTTTCTACCCCATCCAGGGTGGCGAAGCTGTCATGATCGTTCACCATGAAAATAGGGTCATACCCAAAACCATTATCCCCGACAAAGTCCTCGCCGATGAAGCCTTCGCATTCTCCCCGGTAGGTACGCTGATCTTCTTCGTTAAAAATCAGATGAATCACGCAGACAAAGCGAGCGGTACGGTCTTTTTGAGGCACTCCCTTTAGCTTTTGAAGCACCAGCTCACACCGATCCCTATCGTTTTTTCCTTCCCCGCCGTATCGGGCGGAATAAATGCCCGGCTCTCCATTTAAGTAATCCACTTCCAGCCCGGAATCATCTGCCAGGGTGACCATTCCGGTCGCCTGATAAATCGCCCGGGCCTTTAACGCCGCATTCTCCTCAAAAGTCGTTCCGGTTTCCTCTACGTCTACATCCACGTTGACATCTGCCTGAGACAGCACTTCATATCCCAGCGGCTCTAGAATTCGTTTCATCTCAATCAGCTTGTGGGCGTTTTTCGTTGCAATTACTAATTTCATAGCGATCTCCTTAATCGTCAAACAAAGCGTCTGCAAAGGCCTTCGGGTCAAAAGGCTGCAAATCGTCGATCTGTTCTCCTACCCCGATATATTTTACCGGAAGCCCTAATTCATCCTTAATGGCAATGACAATTCCGCCCTTTGCCGTACCGTCCAGCTTAGTCAGCACAATGCCGGTGATACCGGCAGCTTCCTGAAACTGTTTGGCCTGGTTGACGGCATTCTGCCCGGTGGTAGCGTCCAGCACCAAAAGGATTTCCTTTTCGCATCCTTCCATCTCCCGTTCGATAACACGGGAAATTTTAGAAAGCTCATCCATCAGGTTCTTTTTGTTGTGAAGCCTTCCAGCCGTATCACAGATAATCACGTCACAGCCTCTGGCCTTACCCGCCTGAATGGTGTCATATACCACCGCGGCAGGATCAGCGCCTTCCTTGTGCTTAATCATATCCACTCCGGCGCGCTGGCTCCAAATCTCAAGCTGTTCGATGGCCGCGGCACGGAAGGTATCCGCCGCACCCAAAATCACCTTTTTTCCCTGAGATTTCAAATGCGCCGCCATCTTGCCGATGGTGGTGGTCTTTCCTACGCCGTTGACGCCGATCACCAAAATGATAGAAGGCTTTGTCCCAATATGAAGTTCTTCTCCGCCTTCCAGCATACCACTGACGATCTCCTTAATCATGCCCTTAATGGCTGCCGGGTCTGTTTCGCCCGTCTCTTTCACCTTAGCCCGCAGCAGGTCGCAGATCTTTACTGAGGTCGCCACCCCTACATCGGACATAATCAGGGTTTCTTCCAGTTCTTCAAAGAACTCCTCATCAATTTTGGTAAAGGAATTTACCAGTGTTTCCACATGCTTGACCATAGAGTCCTTTGTCTTTTTTAATCCCTGCTTGATCTTATCAAAAAATCCCAATCCAGTTTCCTCCCATATTATGGACTTATTCTTCCAATTTGCCGAATTCCCGCTCAATTTCTCCCACATTCAGCTGCAGCAGCTTCGAAACGCCTTCCTCCTGCATGGCAACACCATACAAAACGTCAGCTTCTTCCATACTGCCCCGCCGGTGGGTAATCATGATAAACTGGGTATTGTCGCTCATCAGCCTTAAGTATTTGGCATACTTTGTGACATTGACATCATCCAAGGCCGCCTCAATTTCGTCCAGGATACAGAAAGGCGCAGGACGTACTTTTAAAATCGCAAAGTAGATGGCAATAGCGACAAAAGCCTGCTCGCCGCCGGAGAGCAGCGTCAGATTTTTGATGATTTTGCCCGGCGGTTCTACAAAAATCTCAATGCCGGAATTCAATACATCGCTTTCGTCAGTGAGTTTGAGCTGTGCCCGGCCTCCGCCGAAGAGATCCACAAAGATCTGCTGGAAGTTCCGGTTGATTTCCTGGAAGCTCTCCGCAAAAATCTCCCGCATCTTTGCGGTCAATTCCTCAATCAGGCGGATCAGCTCTTCCCGGGAAGCTTCCGCGTCCTTCATCTGTCCGCTTAAAAACGCATACCGCTGAGAAACCTCCTGATATTCTTCAATCGCCGCTACGTTGACGTTTCCCAAAGCCCTGATCTGATTTTTCAGCCGGTTTAACTCCCGGTTGCACTGCTGAATATCCTCTACCGGCTTTACAAACGCCTGGGCCTCTGGCTTGGTAAGCTGATACTCTTCCCAGAGTTTTTCGATAATGGTATCATATTCCTTCTGTACTGTCAATTTGCGCTCTTCCAGCCGTACAAGCTCCTGAGACAGCTGTTCTTTTCGGAAGGAAATGCCCTTCTCCTCCTGCCGGGCAGCAACGCTTTCCTTTTCCAGTTCATTCCGCCTGAGCATGGTTTTTTCTGTCTCTTCCGCCAAGGAGGCAATCTTTTCCCTGGCCTTCCCTTCCAACAGCTGGTTTTCTTCCTTTTGCCGGTAAATTTCTTCCCGGCGCTGAGCCAGCTCGTCAAGCTGACTTTCCAAGAGATGCACCCGCTGTTTGGCTTCGCCGGAGCGTCCGGTTAATTCTTTCACAGTTCTGTCTAACAGCTCTTTATCCTTCTGCTGTTCCAGCTTTTTCATGCGCAGGGAGGATAACCCTTCTGAAAGCGCGTTCCGCTTCTGTGCCGAAGCGTCCTCAATGGACTGCACTGTCTGCAGCTCCTCCTGTGTATTTTGAAGGGCTTTCTCCAGCTGAGCCAGTTCTTCTCTCAAACGCTTTTCCTGATTTTCCTGTTCTTCCTGCTGAAGATGGAACTCGCTGAGTTCCTTTCGCATGGAAGCCAGAAGCTCAGACGATTGAGAAATCTGCTGTTCCAGACGTTTCTGCTCTCCCTCACAGCGGATCTGGTCCTCTTTGACTACCGTCATCTCTCCGTCAAAGGATAGCATACGGGCCTGTAAGGCGGACAGTTCCTCTTCCATTTTTTTCTGAGTTTCTTTCTGTTCCGAAATAGCAGTTTCCAGCTTTTTGGATGCTTCCGTCAGGGAAGCGATCTCATTTTTTCGGCTGAAAAATCCCTGAGACTTATTGCGGGAACCTCCGGACATAGAACCTCCGGCATTAACCACCTGACCGTCCAGCGTCACGATACGGAAGCGGTAACGATACTGTTTCGCCATTTCAACCGCTGTATCCAGATCCTCTGTAATGACGATTCTGCCCAAAAGGCTGTCGATCACACCGCGGTATTTGTCGTCAAAAGAAACCAGCTCGGCCGCCAAAGCAACGTAGCCCTCGATCCTGTCAAAGCCATTGGTATCAAGCCTGGTCCCCTTTACCGCAGTCATAGGGAGAAAGGTCGCCCGCCCCGCGTTCTGCTGTTTCAAATAGCGGATAGCGGACTTACCGTTTTCCTCAGTTTCCACCACAATGTGCTGCATACTGCCGCCCAACGCTGTTTCCAATGCTACTTGATACTTTTCGGGCACTTCAATCAATTGGGAGACCGTCCCCTGAATGCCGGAAAGAACGCCCTGCTTTCCTTTGGTCAAGACCGCCTTGACGCTGTAAGCATATCCTTCCAGATTCTTTTCCAGATCTTCCAGCAGACCAGCCCTCTGTCGGTACTCTTTTACCGTCAGGCTGCGGTTTTCGATCTCTTTGGATAACGCATCATATTTTCCCTTGCGGTTGTCCCACTTCATGGCAAGACCGGTTTTACTGTTGCGCAGTTCCTGCATCCGTTCTTCCAAACGGGTATACAAGCTTTTAGCCTGTTCCAGCTCTTTCCTGTCAAAAGAGAGCTGCTCTTCTTTTTGACGCAGGGTCTCCTTATTGTTTTCAAAGCGATGCTCCTCTTCTTCCCTGCGGGAAGAAATCTGCATCAGGGACATCTTGTGCTGGGATTGCTGCACCAAAAGGGTGTTGTATTGCTGATTTAATCCAGAGGACTTTCCGGCCGCAGCACCGCTTTCCTCCTCCAAATGGATGAGCTGCTGCTCCAAGGAGCGGATCTCCTCTTCGGTTTTCTCAATCTCTTTCTGAATCGACTGAGCTTCTTCCAATCTTTGATTGATCTGGGCTTTCAGCTGTTCCCCGGAAAGCTGAAACTCTGAAAGCTCCTTTTGAATCCGCTCCCGGTTCTGCTCGTTGTGCAGCAGTTCGTTGTCGCTGACTGCCGCTTCAGAGGACAATGTGGAAATCTGCTGTTCCACTTCTTCCTTCTCTTTTCTCATCTCGTCGATGGCGAGAAGACACGCCTGCATTTTATCGTAACAGCTCTGGATTTTTTCCTCCATTGCCTGAGCTTCTTTTTCTACTTCCTTGTGTTCCAGCTCTCTGGCAAGGATTCTGTCTCCCTGATCCTTCAGCGTCCGGTTTGATTGCTCTAAGGTATACATCCAGGAAGAAATCTCCACCGTCTTTTTCTGCTCGGATAAGTCCAGGAATTCCTTTGCTTTCTGGGACTGAATCCTCAGCGGTTCCACCCGGGATTCCAGTTCCTTTAAAATGTCCCCCAGCCGCAGCAGGTTGTCCTCAGCGGCCTGCAGCTTCCTCTGGGCTTCATTTTTCCGGTAACGGTATTTGGAGATGCCGGCAGCTTCCTCAAAAATCTCCCGGCGTTCGTCACTTTTGGACTGGACGATCTCCGCGATTCTGCCCTGCCCTACCATAGCGTAGCCGTCTTTTCCCAAGCCCGTATCCATAAAGAGCTCGTTGATATCCTTTAACCGGACATTGTTTTGATTGATTTTATAGTCGCTTTCCCCCGAGCGGTAATACTTTCTGGTGACGATCACTTCATCGCTGTCAATCGGCAAGGTTTTGTCAGAATTATCTATGTGAAGAGATACCTCTGCAAAGCCCTGTGATTTTCGGTTCTTCGTCCCGGTAAAGATGACATCCTCCATTTTGGAGCCGCGCAGGTTTTTGGTAGACTGCTCTCCCATGACCCAGCGCACCGCGTCGCTGATATTGCTCTTGCCGCTCCCGTTCGGTCCCACCACCGCGGTAAGGCCCTTGCCAAACTGAATTTTCGTTTTATCCGGAAAGGACTTAAAACCCTGTATTTCCAATGATTTTAAAAACAAATCGTTACTCCCTTCCTTTGTCGTACTCCTGTTTTTTCTCTTTACTATACTGCTTGATCTCTCTGCTTCGTTCTTTCGGCTTAGAAAAGGAAAGCTCCCGCGCTACATCACTGGAAAGTTCTTCAAAATAAGTTAGGCTTAAGAGGAACTTTTGCCAGATATCCTCATATTCCCCATTTGGGAACAATCCTTGAAATCGTTCCATCTCCTCTTTTGAAAGAAAACGCTTGAAATATTTCCCGCATTTGCCCACCGAGGCGTGAAAATCATAGGGAAGCACCGCCTTCCAGGAAAGCATTTTGATCAGCATTTCCATTTGATAGTGTTCGTACATCTGCTTTGCGTAGTAAAATTCTTCCCGGCAAAGCCCCTTTACAGTATTGAGAGAGATCCACCAAAACTCATTGCAACAGTCATGAAACTCTTTCTCGCTGGGCCTTGCAACATTATAAACTTCGTTGGACTCTGTGGGCTCGATAGGCAGCCACGCATCTTTTTTCAAAAGCACCTGTCTAGGCTCATGATTCTCCAGCTCCGCTCTCAGATCACTGAGATCCACCAAACGGAAATCGATCCGGTTGCCGTCTGTAAACTGGGTCAGGAGATTATAGGGATCTCTGCTATGGTAATCATAGGGCGCGTCATACCAGTCCATCGGCTTTTGCAGAATTAAAATCTCGCCAAATTCCTGAAGCCAGTCCTGATTCTGGGTAAAGGGGCGAATATCCGTTACAAAAAAGACAATGTCGAAATCGGAATACCGGTCGTGAACCGCATCCTTATCCGCCTGGGAACCATCCAGGCACACCATGCGGATGCGCTCATCCCTCTGCGCAAAATCCAGAATGAGCTTCATCATCTCCTGCCGCGTTCTCATAGTCCTTTTCCCCTTTCTCTTTAGTACTCTAACTCCACCCGGTAAACCTGAAGCTCTTTTTTTCCTCTTACCTTACAAGGGCAGCCCAAAAGAGCTTCCAATCTCTTCATATTTTTCCTCTTCTGCCCAATAAACTTGGATATTTCTTTTTCATTCACCAAAAAAGTGACCGGTTTTGCGCTTCCTTCCAACTTTTCAGCAGATATTTTCTGCCGTGCATTTTTGAGATAGATCTCGCTTTCACACAGCTCCCGAAGCGCCGGATGATAAATCCCGCCGGTGATATTTTCTTCTACCTCTTTAGAAGCATGAAGCCCAAACTTAATGACCGGAATCCCCTGTTCAAAGAAATATTCCAGAATCTCCCCGCAGATGGGAACGCCTTCCTCTAACGTCATAGGCGTATAAATCCCCTCCCTGCGCCAGCGGTCGAGCTTGGTCCCCCGCAATACCACTACCGGGTAGACCCTCACGGTATCCGGGCAAAGAGCCCCGATCTCTTTCGCCGTCATCAAGGCAGTATCTCTGGTTTCGCCGTAAAGCCCCACCATCATCTGAAGCCCTAACTCAAATCCATGCTTTCGGATTCGGCGGGAAGCTTTTCTCACATCCTCAGCAGTGTGTCCACGCTCATTGATTTCCAGCACCCGGTCGTCCATGCTCTGGGCGCCCAGTTCGATGGAAGTCACCCCGTATTCTTTCAGGAGAAGCAGCGTTTCTTCCGGCACTGCGTCCGGCCTGGTAGAAATCCGGATACCCTTCCAGCCATACTGATTTACCGCACGTTTCCCTATCTCCAGAAGAGAGCACATATACTCTTTCGGGATCGCAGTAAAGCTGCCGCCGAAAAAAGCGGCTTCCGTTTCTTGCGGATCTCCCTTGAGCTTTTGGGCAGCATCGAAAAAAAGCTGTTCCACCTCTTCTGCTGTGGGGGCGTGGGCTACGCCGGTAATGGTGTTCTGATCGCAGAAGCTACATTGGTGGGGACACCCTAGATGGGGGATAAAAACCGAGATATTGTTATGTCTCATAGCCCATCAGACTGAGCGCTTCTTTGGCGGCAAACTGTTCCGCCTGCTTCTTGCTCCGTCCTTCTCCCCTTCCAATCACATTGGAATTCAGATGAACTTCCACTTCAAAAGTCTTGTTGTGGTCGGGGCCTTTTTCTCCCACGATCACATATTCAATCTTTTCTTCTTTATTTTTCTGGACGATTTCCTGAAGCGCCGTCTTATAATCGCTGACATAGGTTACTTTTTCCACGTTCAGCTCTTTCGGCACGAAGTGAAGGACAAATTTCTTCGCTTCCTCCAAGCCGCCGTCGAGATAAATAGAGGCAATGACCGCTTCAAAGGCATCCGCCAAAATAGACGGACGTTCTCTGCCGCCGGTGTTTTCTTCTCCCTTACCGAGAATCAGGTATTTCCCCAAATGAATCTTCAGCGCCCACCGGTGAAGGCTCTTTTCACAGACCAGATAAGCCCTCAGCTTGGTCAGTTCCCCTTCCGGCAGGTGGGTATAGTGCTCAAACAAATGCTGTGCCACGATGATGGAAAGGACAGAATCTCCCAAAAACTCCAGCCTTTGGTTGTTCTTCACATGGCGCTTCCCCTCATTCACATAGGAAGAATGAGTCAGCGCCTCGTGCATCAAATCCCTGTTCTGATAAGTGTAGTGTATCTGCCGTTCAAATTCCGTCAAGGTTCTCGCTCCTCCCTTCAAACTGTTTATGAGTCCTATGATTACTGCTCTTTCTGCTTTTGTTCCTGAAGCGCTCTGCTGATTTCCCCTACCACATCCAGCTCTGCAAATTCCTTCGCCTGCCGGATCGCGTTTTTGTAAGCGTACCCGTCAGAGCTTCCGTGAGCCTTGATAACTGGTTTAGAGGCACCCATCAATGCTGCTCCGCCGTATTCTTTATAATCCATTTTCTTTTTAAACTGCTTCATGTCCTTCATGGTAAGCATCGCCGCAAGCTTGCCCCTGACGCTTCCGAGAAAGACTCCCTTGAGGCCGCTCATCAAAAATTTCGCAAGTCCCTCGGTGAGTTTTAAGATAATATTGCCGGAAAAGCCGTCTGCCACAACGACGTCCGCTTTTCCGCTGGGAATATCCCTGGCTTCCACATTTCCAACAAAGTTCAGGGAGGAATTCTTTAAAAGGGAGTAAGCTTCCAATTGAAGCTCCCGGCCCTTCGTCTCCTCTTCGCCGACGTTGACAAGTCCCACTTTCGGAGAGGCCACTTTCATGATTTTGTTCATATAGATAGAACCCATCACGCCGAACTGCAAGAACATTTCCGGACGGCACTCCAGATTCGCCCCGCCGTCGATCAGCATAAAGCATCCGGTTTCGCTTGGAATAATCGGTGCAATCGCCACCCGCTTGATTCCCCGAATTCGCTTTACAATCATAGAAGCGCCTACCACAATCGCCCCGGTGCTTCCCGCACTGACAAAAGCGTCGGCTTTTCCTTCGCTCACCAGCCTCATCGCCACTGCCATGGAGCTGTTTTGATGCTCATTCAAAATGGAAGTAGGGTCGTCGCATACCTCGATTACATCCTCCGCCGGCACAATGGTAATGCCGTCTAACGGGATATTATGCTCTGCGGCAACCTTTTTGAGCTCCGCTTCCTTCCCTGTCATAAAGATCTCCACACCGTATTCCTGCACGGCCTGGGCGCTCCCTTCCAGAACGCACAAAGGCGCGTTATCCCCGCCAAATCCATCTACTGCTATTTTCATATTCTCCATATCCTTTCTGGAATGTGGTGCTATTCTGCCTGTTTTAAAATCTCTCTGACCGCCTCTAAAGCCCGATCGGCCAATGCCTGATACCGCAGGCGCTTATCCTTTACCCGTTCAGTCAGCGGCGGAAGAATACCCATGTTGCTGCCCATCGGCTGAAAATCCTCTGCCATTTCATCGCTGATATAATAGGACAAAGAGCCGATCATACTCTCCTTCGGCAGTGTGATCATCTCTTTTCCCAAGAGCTTTCTGGAAAGATTGTACCCCGCGTACAGCCCGCTTGCCGCGGACTCCATATAACCTTCCACGCCGGTGATCTGTCCGGCAAAAAAGATACGCGGCTCCTGTTTCAGATTAAAATGACAGTCCAGAAGTTTGGGACTGTTTAAAAAGGTATTCCGATGCATTACACCGTACCGGTAAAATTCGGCATGTTCTAATCCGGGGATCAGAGAGAAAATTCGTTTTTGCTCTCCCCACTTCAAGTTGGTTTGAAAGCCTACCAGATTATACATGGTGGCCTCTTTATTTTCTTTTCTCAGCTGTACCACCGCCCAGGGCCTGTGCCCTGTCCTGGGATCTCTGAGACCCACCGGCTTTAAGGGGCCGAAACGGAGGGTATCCTGTCCCCGTTTGGCCATCACCTCCACCGGCATACAGCCTTCGTAGACCTTAAAATTACCGGCTTGATCGATGTCCTTTAAAGGAGCGGATTCCCCTGTAATCAAGGCGTTATAAAAACGCTCGTATTCTTCCCGGTTCATGGGACAGTTGAGATAGTCATCCCCGTCCCCTTTTCCATAACGGGACGCCGGGAACGCCACAGATAGATCCACACTTTCCGCTGAGACGATGGGAGCCGCCGCGTCAAAAAAGCTTAATTTTTCCGCTCCAGTCAACTCCTGAATCTTCTTTGCCAATCCATCGGAGGTAAGCGGTCCGGTGGCCAGGATGACATTCCCTTCCGGAATCTCGGTCACCTCCTGGGAAATGACTTCAATACAGGGGTGACTTTTGATCTTCTGCGTGATATAGTCTGAAAACTTTTTCCGATCTACCGCTAAGGCACCTCCCGCCGGTACTGCGGACAAAGCGGCGCTCTCCATACAAAGGGAGCCAAACAGGCGCATTTCTTCTTTTAGCAGCCCCGCAGCAGAATCCACCCGGGCGGCTTTGAGAGAATTGGAGCACACAAGCTCCCCAAATCCTTCATAACTGTGGGCAGGGGTATACTGCTTTGGCTTCATCTCATAAAGGGTAACCTGAATCCCATGGTTTCCAAGCTGCCAAGCTGCCTCACAGCCGGCAAGCCCGGCACCGATCACTGATACTGTTTGCTCTGCCATTTCGATTATGATTCCCTTTCCAATTCTTTTTCGTAGTCGCACTGCTCATTGGAGCAGTAAATTTTCC
>CALWNT010000120.1 GCA_944382885.1 uncultured Clostridia bacterium
ATAATGGAAGAATCCAAGATGCTTAACAAACTGTATCAAAATGCAAAAATGGGAGAGCAGACCATGAAAGAGCTGTTGAAGCTGACAGAGGAACAGCCTTTGCGGGATTTGATGGAACATCAGCGAAAGGGTTATACGCAGTTCTCCGATCAGGCGCAGCGGGAACTGCAGCGGAGGAGGGAAACTCCTCAGGAGAATAATCTGATGGCGAAGCTCTCTTCCAATATCGGCATCAAGCTGAATACTTTAAAAAGCAGCGAGCCGTCCCATTTGGCGGAGATGATTATTCAAGGCAGCGTCATGGGAATTACCGACGCTACACATGAGCTGCACAAACATGCCAATGCAGATGAATCGGTGAAGGAATTTGCAAAGGAAATCATCCGTTTCGAACAGGACAATATCGAGCACCTGAAAGAGTTTTTGTAAATTTAAGTGCTCTGTTTCGATGCCTAAACAATAGTCGGCAGGAATTCTCCTATCAGAAGAGAACTCCTGCCGACTATTTTGGACGCACAGGTATTACAGGATTTTGCCATTTCATTTGATGTGAGCAATCGAATTGTGGTTTAAGAAGTTTCTGCTTCGCTTGCTTCGACTGTTAAAGGAGGAAAGGAAGCGGCCTTTTGCTTCTGGGAAGACCCCCTATTCTTCTGGGGCTTTTTCCTCCTCAGCCGGAGCGGTTTCCGTATAAGAAATTTTTATCTGCTGGGCAATGTCCTCTTTACAGGTATAACGGCGGGTGAGAAACAGCTTGCCGTCTTCCAGACGGAAAGAGTCTTCCCGGTTTAGAATTTCACACCCGGCGTGTTCCTCTTGTTCATAGGCTTCAAAGCCTTCCAGCAATTTTTCTTTGGCTTCCTCTTCCGTATAGGTGCATTCTACCGGTTCGTAAAAAGAATATTGATCTTTCCAGATTCCCAGAGGCAGACAGGTGTCCTTTATTTTTAGCGGACTGTACTGTTCTGCTTTCTCATAGGGCTGTTCCATAGGGAAAGCAACATAAAGGGGGATCTTCAGCCCGAACAAATAGAGAGAGAACCGGGTTTCTTCCTGTCCGGTAAAGGACTTTTCTTCCTGGGTGAGCGCAAAGCTCAGGGTGGTTTCGGAATTTGTCTGGGCAAAGATTTTGGCTCCGGCATTGGTATAGTAGAGGCGATCCCCCTGGGGGACTTCCACCAGACCGCTGACCAGCAGCTGCCCTTTCTGCACCACGTCGTTGACCTTTACCATCTTTTTCCCCTCATAGACTTCCATTCCCAAAATGACGCCGGGCTTTTTCGCCACTACATGATAGGGAGAATGGTCTGTCTTTTCCGGAGGCTCTACTTTTTGTGAAATTTCCACCGTCAGTTTGGTACCGTCGATATTTAAGGCGATCCAGGACAAATCTTCCATTTTGGTGAGGATGTCCCGCTGAATTTGAGGAATATCCAGCTTTTTGATAGATGCCCCCTGACAGACGCCCATTTCTTCCAGAGTAGATTCCAGATAGATCCGGTCCTTTTCCTCCATTTCGGGATATTCGATCTGCCAGATGAAATTTTGGCTGAAAAGCAAAAGCCCTGCAAAAAGCAAAATTCCCAGCCCGATTCCCCAACGCTTTCGATAACGGTGGAGCAGAAAAGGAAATCCGCTTTTTTTGACGATTCGTATCCGCATACCGCTCTTTTTCCCACAGAGGGACAGCGCCTTATAATGCCGGCAGAATACCTTGCCGGATAAAATCTGATCCTTTTCCGTGATTTCCCAGATTTTCAGTCTTCCAGAGGCGGCAAGATTCAGAAAGCGTTCTGGATAAGCGCCCTCTCCCCGAAACTCTACCGTTCCCCGTATCCATCGTGCAAAGCCCAATTTCTTCAAGCGCGCCACCTCTTATTTCAGATTCACATATTCGATGCAGAACAGTTCGCCGAATATCAGAAGATTCTCCGGGGTGAGGGATTTCAGCTCCAGATTTCTGCCCTTGAATTTCAGCTCCATTTTGTCCGCGCGGATATGTACCAGCTGATTGGAGTAGGCCAGAATCCCTCTGCATCCTTCGACGACAATTTCGCGGTTGGAATCGATGACCAAACGCGGATAATGTACAGCCAGTTCAGGGAAAAAGGTAGTTTCTTTCTGCTTCTTTCTCAGTTCCATACATACGGCCCCTTTCCGCTCAATATATATTACTTATATTAAGGTTTCCGTTTCCCTATGCCCGAAACCCAAAAATTCAAGAGGAGGAAAGAGAATATGGAACGTAAAAAATGGAGCCGGCTTCTTCCGGGAATCTTGTTGGGGGAGACGGTACTGCTCTGCGTAGCCATCTTAAGCAACTCTGCCAGTATGGCGGAAGGGATTCGCCAGGGTATTGAGATTTCGCTCAATACCCTGATCCCGTCGATGTTTATTTTTTTGGCGGTGGCTAATTTTATTTCCGATTCTCCCTTGGGAAGCCAGGCCTCCCGTCCTTTTCAAAGGCTCGTCCGTAAGGTATTCCGGCTGGACCCCGCCGCCTTTACCATTTTTCTTCTGAGCTTAATTGGCGGTTATCCCATCGGGGCGAAGCTGATTGCCTCTAAAATTAAAAAAGGTCAGATGAATGTCAGGGACGGACAGCGGATGCTTTCCTTCTGCACCAACTGCAGCCCGGCGTTTTTATTGAGCGGGGTGTCTCTGGGGTTGTGGGGGAGCGTCGTTCCAGGAGCAGTCATTTATTTCTCTCAGGTACTGGCGGCGGTGATCTTAGCGGCCGGTTCGGCTGTTCGTTCCCCGTTGGTACAGATTCGGGAAGACGAATCAAGGGAGCGGGAAGAGCTGTCCTCTTTATTTGTGAGGTCGGTAAACAGCGCGGCGAAATCTATGGGAATCATCTGCGTCTTTGTGGTCTTTTTCTGTGGATTTTTCCCTTTTCTGGACCGGCTCCCTCTGCCGGACTGGGCCGCTTTGATTGGCAAAGGACTTTTGGAGGTCACCTCAGGATGTCAGATGATTCGGGGCATGACTTTTGTGCAGAGCGTCTATCTGGTTTGTCTGTTTACTGCTTTCGGCGGAGTCTGCGTCCACTTGCAATTGACGGCATTGCTTTACAAGACGAATATCAAAATGGGCCCTTTTTTGCTTACCAGGATGATCTATACCGTGTTATCTCTGGTCTTTACGATTTTGGGATGTTATCTCATCCAGATCGGTTTGCTGCCCTCTCCGGCGGCGGACTGCTTTACCGGAAGCGGAAATTTTACTTTTCATCTTTATTCTGTCTCGCCGGTATCCAGTTTCTTTCTGCTGGTGCTGTGCAGTATTTTGTTGTTATTTCCCGGAAAATCTGTTACAATCAAAAAGTAATTTGGTGTTTATGGAAAAAGGGAGCTTCGTTTTCGAAACTTCGTATCACGCAAAAGCGAACAATAAATCAAAGCGAGAGGTGCAGAAAAATGGATTCATCTCAAAGAAAAGGGGTCTCCTTTGAACAGGTGACCCTCAAGGATTCTTTTTGGACAAAATGGCTGTCCGTACATAAGAAGGCGGTGCTCCCTGTCTGCATTGCCAACTGTGAGGAAAAAAGCGGGCGGATCTCCAACTACCGCAAGGCGGCCGGAACGTTGCCGGGGGAATTTGAGGGGCGATACCGGGACGATTCCGACGTCTATAAATCCTTAGAGGGAATTGCTTATTCCTTAGCAGTACAGCCAGACTCTGAGCTGGAGCGAAAGGCAGACGAATGGATCGACGCCATCGCTTCCGCTCAGCAGGAGGACGGTTATCTGGTCTGTTATTTTATTATGGGAGTCAATGGGGACCAGCGCTGGTCTGACATGAATAAGCACGAGGACTATTGTTTAGGCCATATGATCGAGGCGGCCATCGCTTACCGTCACGCCACCGGAAAGGACAAGTTCCTGAAAACGGCGATCCGGTTTGCGGATCATTTCCTCAGCCTGTTTGGAGAAGGAAAGCGCCACTGGGTGACCGGGCATCAGGAATTGGAGCTGGCGCTCATGAAACTCTATGAGGAAACCGGGGAGGAAAAATATCTCAAAGAGGCTCACTGGCTGTTGGAAGAACGGGGACACGGCTATGGCAGAGGAGAAGGCATCTGGGGAAAAGCGGAATGGGGAAGCCGCTATACGCAGGACGACAAACCGGTGAGGGAGATGACCGATATTGCCGGACATGCGGTACGGGCGATGTACCTCTACTGCGGGATGTGCGACGTGGGGAAATATCTTAAAGACGGCGCTTATTTACAGGCGCTGAACCGCTTGTGGGAATCCACTGTGCTGAGAAACATGTATATTACCGGCGGAATCGGTTCCTCTAAGGACAATGAGGGCTTTACGGCGGATTACGACCGTCCCAACGACACGGCCTACTGTGAGACCTGTGCGGCGGTGGGAATGATCTTCTGGAACCACCGGATGAACCTGCTCTATGGGGATGGAAAGTACGCTGATATTGTGGAAAAGGAGCTTTATAACGGAGCGCTGGCAGGTGTGAGCTTAGACGGAAAGAAGTTTTTCTATGTCAATCCTCTGGCTTCCGACGGGACGCATCACCGTCAGGAATGGTACGGGACAGCCTGCTGTCCGACTCAGCTTTCCCGTTTTCTTCCCTCTGTAGGCGGGTATCTTTATCAGACCGATTCTGCCGGGCTTTGGATCAGTCAGTATATTTCTTCCCGTACCGAAACAGTCATCGGCCAAAGTAAGATTGCCCTTTCTCAGCAGTCCGGCTTCCCCTGGAACGGGACAGTGAAGCTGCGTTTTGAGATGGAGTGCAAAACCTCTTTCCTGCTGAGCCTGCGTCTGCCGGACTGGTGTAAGGATTTCGAGCTGTTCCTGAACGGAAAGCCTTATCCTGCTCCATATCGGGAAAAGGGTTATCTCAAGCTGATGAGGGAATGGGACAACGGCGACGAGCTTCTTTTAGACTTTAAAATGCCGGTGGAATTGGTGCGCGCTCATCCAAAGGTGAAAAATGACCAGGGAATGATAGCGGTCAGACGGGGACCGGTCATCTACTGCGCAGAACAGCTGGATAATACCGCTGTGTTTGACAGCGTAGTTTTTGACAGGGAAACCGTATTTACCCAGCAGTGGGAAGAAAACTTCTTAAACGGCGTGATGACGGTCGTCGCCCACACCAAAGCGGGAGAATACCGTATGATTCCCTACTACGCATGGGATAACCGGGAGGCTTCTCCCATGAAGGTTTGGGTGCCTTATCGGGAATCATGATGGAGAAGGCTCACCGAAACAAATCGGTTTTCCAATCCGATTGCATTTGTCGGGTAAATTGGATATAATAGAGAAAAAACAGCACTAAAATATAGAAAATACGCCGAAAACCTAGCGGATTTCAGGCGTTGACGGAGGAACAGCCATGTCAAAAAATGATCTTAAAAACGTATCTTTTGAAAAGGTACAGCTTTCAGAAGGATTTTGGAAAGAAAAGCTCAAAATCCATAAACAAGCAGTGATCCCCACCTGCATTGCCAACTGCGAGACGAACACAGAAAGAATCAACAACTTTAAACGTGCGGCAGGAAAGATGGAGGGGGATTTCCAGGGGATTTATTATGACGATTCCGACGTTTATAAGGCGTTGGAGGGAATTGCCTATTCCTTGGCGGTACAGCCGGACCCCGAACTGGAACAAAAGGCGGATGAATGGATCGACGCCATTGCCGCGGCTCAGCAGGAGGACGGCTATCTGGTTTGCTACTTTATTATGGGAGTCAACGGAGAACCCCGCTGGACAGATATGGAGCGCCACGAGGATTACTGCTTGGGGCATATGATCGAAGGGGCGATTGCTTATAAACACGCTACCGGAAAAGACAAGTTTTTACAGGTGGCGATCCGGTTTGCGGATCACTTTGCCGATGTGGTCGGAGAGGGGAAGAAGCATTGGGTTACCGGTCATGAGGAACTGGAGCTTGCCTTGGTGAAGCTTTACCACGAAACCGGGAATGAAAAATATCTTCACTTGGCAAGCTGGCTTCTGGAAGAGCGCGGCCACGGTTACGGCGTAGGAAACGGCATCTGGGGGAAAGCGGACTGGGGGCCGAAATACGCCCAGGACGACAAGCCGGTAAGCGAGATGACGGATATTGCCGGACATGCAGTGCGGGCGATGTACCTTTACTGCGGTCTGTGTGACGTTGCTAAGGAAACCGGAAACGATTCTTATCTGAATTCCCTCAATAGGCTGTGGGATTCCACTGTCCTGAGGAATATGTATATTACCGGGGGAATTGGTTCTTCCAGAGACAACGAGGGATTTACGGCGGATTATGACCTTCCCAATGACACGGCCTACTGCGAGACCTGTGCTGCGGTGGGAATGGCTTTGTGGAACAACCGGATGAACCTGCTTCACGGGGACGGCAAATACGCGGACGTTGTGGAAAAAGAACTCTACAATGGGGCGCTTTCCGGCGTGAGCCTGGATGGGAAAAAGTTTTTCTACGTCAATCCTCTGTTCTCCGACGGGACGCACCACCGTCAGGAATGGTACGGAACAGCCTGCTGTCCCACTCAGCTTTCCCGTTTTCTTCCTTCTGTAGGCGGATATCTCTACGCCTATGACAATACCGGGATCTGGGTCAACCAGTATATCTCTTCTACGGCGAAGCTTCATGTGGATACGGCGGATGTAGAAATCACCCAGAACGGGAATTTCCCCTGGGAGGGAAAGGTAGAGCTTTCTTTGAGACTGACTCAGGAAGCATTCTTCGAGCTGAATCTCCGCCTGCCGGGATGGTGTAAGGAATACCGCCTTTCCCTCAACGGCAGGGAGTATCTCGCGCCTTATGAGGAAAAGGGATATCTCAAGCTTTATCGAGAGTGGAGCGATGGCGACAGGGTAGTGTTGGAGCTTTCCATGCCGGTAGAGATTGTTCGGGCTCATCCAAAGGTGAAGAACGACGAGGGCATGGTAGCGGTGACAAGGGGACCGCTGGTTTACTGCGCGGAGGAGATCGACAACCAAGAGACCTTTGACACGGCTGTTTTCACACCCGATACCACCTTTACTCCAAAATGGGAAGGAGATCTGTTAAACGGCGTGATGACGGTAACGGCCCACACCAAAGCAGGAGAGCTGAAATTGATTCCCTACTACGCGTGGGACAACCGGGAAGCATCCAGAATGAAGGTCTGGATTCCCTTTGAAGAGTAGAGTATCAATCAACGGATATGACATATCATACAATTTATAGAAAAAATCTCCCGATTTTATGAAAGGATGGGGAAAATGATTCGTTTTGGGATTATGGGCGCAGGAGATATTGCCAAAAAATTCTGCGCCGCAGTGAAAAAACTTCCGCAGGCAGAGGTAGCGGCGGTTTCCAGCAAGGATCTTGTCCGTGCGATGGCCTTTGCGGAGGAAAATGGGCTGACGTCTTATTACGATCAGTATGAGCTGATGCTTCAAAGAGAGGATATTGACGCGGTCTATATCGCGACCACGCATAATTTCCATTATGAGAATATCCTCTTGGCGCTGTCTTACGGAAAGCATGTCCTGTGCGAGAAGTGTATGGTGCTGACCGCAGAGGAAGCGCGCACCGTATTCAAAACCGCAAAGGAAAAGGGCCTTTTTGTCATGGAGGCCATGTGGTCCCGGTTTATCCCTGCGATGCAGAAAGCCAAAAAATGGATTGAGGAGGGCCTTTTGGGAGAGCTTGTGATGGCGGACTATGCCCTTGGCTTTTTCGCTCAGCCGGATCACCGGGCATTGGTCCCTCACCTTGCAGGCGGTGCGATGTATGATCTGGGGGTATATGCCTTTGAAGGGCTTACCTATCTCATCGACAAACCGTTATTAGACATCAAATCCAATGTGTGCTGGGCAAATGGGGTGGATATGACCGACTCTGTCCTGCTGGAATTTGAGAACCATCTGCTCGCTTCTTTCCGGTGCACCATTGCCGCTCCGGTGGAAAGCTGTATGACGATCTACGGGACCAAGGGGAGGATCGTGCTGAATAATCCGGTCTGCCCCCAGGAATGCCGTTATTACGGCTTGGACGGGAGCCGCTTTTCTTATCAATATCCGGTGGAGAACGGGTTTGAGTTTGAGATCACAGAGGCGGTCTCTTGTATCGAGCAGGGATTATTGGAATCATCCGTCATTCCCCACAGCGATACTATCCGTTGCGCGGAACTGTTTGACTGTGTATTAAGAGGAAAGAAGGTCTTATAATGTATACGCTTCCCACACCTCACAATGAGGCAAAAAAAGAAGATATCGCCAAAACCGTACTGATGCCGGGCGATCCGCTCCGTGCCAAATGGATTGCCGAGACCTATCTTGAGGACGCGGTCTGTGTCAATACCGTGCGGAACATGCTGGCCTATACCGGGACTTATGAAGGAGTGCGCCTTACCGTAATGGGCGCCGGTATGGGGATGCCGTCGATGGGGATTTACTCCTATGAGCTGTACCATCATTACGACGTAGACCGGATTATCCGAATTGGTTCTGCCGGGGCGATCTGTGATGAGGTAAAGGTACGGGACGTTCTGATGGCAATCGGCGCCTGCACCAATTCCAGCTATGCTTCCCAATTCGGACTCCGTGGAACAGTAGCGCCGGTGGCATCCTATTCCCTGCTCCGTATGGGGGAGGAAGCGGCGAAAGAGGCTGGGATTCCTTTAAAAGTAGGTACGGTGCTTTCTTCCGATACCTTTTACGACGATAATATGGACAACACCATTGCCTGGAGCAAGATGGGAGTGCTGGCGGTAGAAATGGAAGTTGCTGCCCTTTATTTAAACGCCGCCAGGGCGAAAAAGGAAGCGGCGGCTTTTCTGACCATTTCCGACAGCCTGTTGGGCGGGGAAGTGCTTTCCGCCAAAGACCGGCAGGAAGGGTTCTCCCAGATGGTGGAGCTTGCTTTGAAAACCGCAGTGAAAGCCGAACAATAACAGGAAAGAGGATTTCTGTATGGGGTGTCCCCAAAGATTTCGGATGAAAGGATACTATTTTAAAATTTGTCACAATTTCTTTTCTTTTTTTCCATTCCTCCCAGGCTTTTTTAGCGTATACTGATACTAAATTGATGGAATAAGGAGCTATCAGACAAAATGAACTGGCTGAGAAATTTTATGGCGGGGAGATATGGAGCAGACCAACTAAATCTGGCACTTTTAGTAGCGGCCTTTCTGCTTTCCATTTTATTGGGATTGATTCCCGTTCCCTTTTTAGGGCTTCTGGCCTATGTTCCTCTCTTTTGGGGAATTTATCGGATGCTGTCGAGAAATCTGTTAAAGCGCAGCGAGGAAAACCAGAAGTTTCTGTTTTTCTGGAATAAGCTTAAAGGCTGGTTCCAGAGGAAGAAAAACCGGATAAACGATCAGAAGTATTATCGGTTTTATCGCTGTCCCGGCTGCAAACAGACCCTGCGCCTGCCAAAAGGGAGAGGGAAAATCCGCATTACCTGCCCGAAATGCGGGAGAGTATTTGAGAAAAAGACATAGACAGAACCGAAGCCGGAAAGGGGCGTGGAATCTTTCCGCTCCGGCTTTTTTGGCGGAGTGTTTATTGAAGAAAGGTGAAAAATATGAAAGTTTTATTTATCGGGAATAGCCATACTTATTTTAACGACATGCCGCATCTGTTTCAGCAGATCTGTCAGGAGAACGGGTTTGAGACAGACGTGACCATGATCTCCCACGGGGGAAAGGGCTTTGACTTTCACAAGGATCAGGAGGAAGTGCGCTTTAATATTCTCTATGGGAATTATGACTATATTGTGCTGCAGCACTCGGCCCATCCCTTTGGCCCGGAAGAGGTGATGTTCGAATCCGCCAAGGCGATTGACCGGTTTATTAAGGAGACGAAAGCCCAAAAGATTCTCTATATGACCTGGTCGGAAAAGAGGAACGAAGCCGGACAGGAGCGGATGGCAAAAGCCTATTATGACCTGGGTGAGAGGATAAATGCCAAAGTGGCTCCGGTAGGACTCGTATGGTGGGATTATCTCCATCAATATCCTGGCGAGGAGCTGTATTATACCGATGGGGAGCACGCTTCCAAAACAGGCTCTCTGCTTGCGGCGGCGACCATCTTTTCCACTATTACCGGGAAAAAAGCAGCGGTGCAGGACTCCGAGATTCAGAAAATCTGTGACGAAGCCTATGAGGGGGTAAAGCGTTACGGGAAATAGGGTCGTTTTGAGAAAAGCAGTAGGAAAGCAGAAATTTATCTTAACCAAACTAGTTCTGTACCCCTGTTTGTCGGGGTTCCGCCCCCGACGCGACGGGTTCCTTTGGTAATCTCAATAAATTGAGGCGCCAAAGGAACCAAAACGTGCCCCTCGCCGGGGAGGCTGTACGGGTCTTTGAAGTTGGCTCCTAACGGAGTACAATGGAAAATATTAGTTTCTGCCCAAGCAACCGTCAACCCTAACTGCAAGCTGAATTTTTCCATCTTCACATGGTTAGGAGAACACTTGTTAGACCCGCACCAAGCCCTCACGGCGTTTGAGTGAAGCTCTTTTGCCTACTTTTGAGCAACTCAACTTCGTTGACTATCAAAGTAGGCCGCGTGCGGGGCGGCTCCCCGCATAACCCACTCTAGAACTGGC
>CALWNT010000121.1 GCA_944382885.1 uncultured Clostridia bacterium
CAAATCAGTGCAACTGCCGATATTCCTAAAAATACAATATCTCTTTTGATTCCCCCCCACTCTAATATTTTTTCCATGGTTCTCATAAAAGCCTCCTTTATACCGTATGGGGTATAGGTATATTGTACCTGCGGTAAGATTAACTGTCAAGAGGATTTTTTTATTTTTAAATCTGTTTTTTAAAACGCAGACAAAAATTGGGTTGTTTTCTGTAATTTTAGAATTTTCTGGCAATCTATCGAAGACTGCAAATCCTCTTCAACCATACTTCTCTTAATAAAACCGAATTTTCTGATATAACTAAAAAGAAGGTCTGTATTAAATACAGACCTTCTAAAACAAAATTTACAATTTAACCAAACAGGCTGATCAATACACCAGCAGCTACACCAGAACCGATAACACCTGCAACGTTCGGACCCATTGCATGCATCAACAGGAAGTTGGTCGGATTTTCTTTCGCGCCGACTTTCTGAGAAACACGTGCAGCCATCGGAACAGCAGATACACCCGCAGAACCGATCAACGGATTTACCTTACCTTTGGTAAAGACATACATCAATTTACCGAAGAGAACACCCGCAGCAGTACCTAAGCAGAACGCAATCAAGCCCAGAGCAACGATACCCAAAGTCTGAGTTGTCAGGAATCTTTCCGCAGTAGCGGTAGCTCCAACTGTAACGCCCAGGAAAATCGTTACGATATTCATCAACTCGTTCTGTGCAGTCTTCACCAGACGATCTACTACACCGCTTTCTTTGAAGAGGTTACCTAACATCAGCATACCGATCAGAGGAGTAGCAGACGGTACCAGGAGACAAACAACCAAAGTTACAGCAATCGGGAATACAATTTTTTCTGTCTTGGAAACAGGACGCAACTGTTCCATTACAACGGCACGTTCCTTCTTGGTGGTCAGCAGTTTCATAATCGGCGGCTGAATTACCGGAACCAAAGCCATATAAGAGTAAGCGGCAACGGCGATTGGGCCTAACAGATCAGGCGCCAGTTTACCGGTCGTATAGATAGCGGTCGGACCGTCCGCACCACCGATAATCGCGATAGAAGCAGCTTCCTGATTGGTGAAACCAAGAGCAATAGCACCGATGAATGTACCAAAAATACCAAACTGAGCAGCAGCACCCAACAGGAAAGAACTTGGGTTTGCGATCAAAGGACCAAAGTCGGTCATACAACCGATGCCTAAGAAAATCAGCGGAGGATAAATCCCCAACTTAACACCCTGATACAAGTAATAAAGCAAACCGCCGTTTGCATATTCTTTATGGTTGTTATTGATGAAGAACTCATAAATATTTCCGTCTTCACCAAACAGCTTGATTGTTTGGAAATGTGAATTCGGATCCATATTGGCCATCTCACTGATTGGCTGAATTACCATTTTCGGATAATCCATTACACCGCCCAGCGGAATATTTACCAACAGCATACCAAATGCGATAGGCAAAAGCAGAAGCGGTTCATACTGCTTCACAATCGCCAAATAAATCAGAACACAAGCAACTAAAATCATGATGACATTACGCCATCCACCGTCTTGGAAAAACGCCATTAAGCCAGATTCCAAAAACATGTCGCTCAGGCTCGTGGTTATCATTTCTAACATAGAAACTTAATCCCTTCCTTTGCACTATTTTACTTCTTGATTTTAGAACGGTTTTGTATTTTCCACTATACCAGCCATATTCCAAGGATTTCTGGCGCCGCGAACCGGACGAATGCTCTTGACCGTAAACGGCTTGGTATTTCCCTCAGAAGATAAAACGCAGGCAACCGCAGCCGTAATAGCAGCTACAACGTCACCAGGCACACCGTCAGCAACTTCACCGACCGCCTTGGTTACCGGAACAGCAGAAACGGTATGCACCGGCTCAGCTTTCGGCTGACTGACTACCTGATTGTCGTTCGTTTTGTTTTTTTTTGCGTTACCAGCAGCAGAAAAAATCGCGCCCATAATATATACTGCAATGATCAGAATAATCAAAGCCAGAAATACGACGAGCATACCTGTCACTACTACTGACAATACTGAACCCCAGTCCATAGTCTTTAACTCCTTTATCTTTAAATTTTCGGCGGAATGAACCGCCATTTTCAAAATTTCACCGACTACCAGTATACAACAAACCTGTCATAATTTCAATAGAATTTTTTCATAATTTATCTGTTTTTGAAATCGGCTTTTCTAAATTATGAAAAACGTTATTTTTTTGACAAAAGCTGTTGCAGCATGCTTCCTCTTTGAAAAATCTAAATTTACTTGTCCGTCGAAACAACTCAAAAAAATGTTTTTTTATTATACTACTAAATATTTTAAGTGTCAAAAACGATTTTTGCTTATTTTATACTTTTATTTTGCATATTTTTCATCATTCTATCCCGATATTATTATTCTGAATCACCATTTTGAGAAAAATAGAAAAAAAGACTTGTATTTTTTCAAAAGAATGATATAATAATTAAACGTAGTCGTTCACTGGGGTGTCGCCAAGCGGTAAGGCAACGGACTCTGACTCCGTCATTGCAAAGGTTCGAATCCTTTCACCCCAGCCACGTCGGAATGGACTACGTTCCATTCAAAATCCCCAGTCATTCGACTGGGGATTTTTTATACCCCTCCGTCATCACTCCTTCCCGCAAAAAGTCACGCTGGCTGCGCTACCAACTTTTTGCGGCATGCATGAGGGTTCAAATTTATGGACAAAAATATTAGGAATTCATTTTATCTTACTTTTATACGTTGGAGCAAAGTACTCTTTGCTCCGATTTTCTTTTTCAAAGAACATCACCCGTCCGCTCCCTTGCTCCTCCTTTTCCTCATCACCTTTATAGTTCGGAACGGGCTTTTTCATTGCAGTTTTCTGTTGTTTAAAACTTTTTAAAAAAAACACTTGCAATTCTTTTTGAACTGTGATATAATTTTTATTCTTAATAGTTAATGGGGTGTCGCCAAGCGGTAAGGCAACGGACTCTGACTCCGTCATTGCAAAGGTTCGAATCCTTTCACCCCAGCCACATCGGAGCAAAGTACGCTTTGCTCCGATTTTCTTTTTTAAAGAAAATCATCCGTCCGCTCCCTTGCTCCTCTTTTTCCGCAAAAAGTCACGTTCGCATCGATTAACGGCTTGGAAACGCGCCGTTTTCACACCAATTGGCTCTCTACCAACTTTTTGCGGATGTGCCTGCCGGCGCTGATCTTTTTTTGTATCACCTTTCCATATCGGAACAGCTTATACGCGTTCCGATTTTTTGTTTTAAAAAAACAATCTATCACCAAATCAAATAAACAATCGTCTCTGCTATGAGTGTTCAAGTCTCCCTCCCCAAAATTGCGAGCGATTCTTTTTCTCTTGCTTTATAATCGAAAAGCCCCGCACCAAAGTTTTGATACTCCTGTCCGAAAGGGTACCTTCTTAGCGACGTTTCCCTTTTTGATCTATGAAACAACACGGAGAACCTTTCCTGAGAAAGACTCTCCGTGTGAACTTTATGATCTTTTTTCCGGGGCATAATCTCCCCGTTCGCTGACCAGTGTATAGCCGATCCGGTTCATCTGCTGTTGAAGGGCGTCTAAATGCTCCGCCGCCTCTGTATCGGTACAGATTTTATTGTCGTAAAGCAAGTACTTCTTTCTCACTGACAAGGGGGAAAGGTTTGGCATCACCACGTTGGCGCCCGCCAAAATTCCCTTTTCCCTACCGGTGGGATCAATCGTCCCCAAAGCGGTAGTCGCCGGAAGCAGAGCATTGGGAAACATCAGCCGGAGAATTCCTAACAAAAAGACCGTCAATTCCAACCCTCCATGCGGCTCATCTTTAAAACGGGTGTCCTGATGAGGGACAAAAGGCCCAATCCCAATCATATGGGGATTCAATTCTTTCAAAAAGAGCAGATCCTCCACTAGATGCTCAATTTTCTGCCCCGGAGACCCCACCATAAAGCCGGAGCCTACCTGATAGCCGATTTCCTTAAGCCAGTAGAGACATTGTTTCCGGTGTTCCAGTGAAAGAAAATCCGGATGAAGAAAGCGATAATGGCTTTCGGTAGCCGTTTCATGACGCAGCAGGTACCGATCTGCTCCCGCCTTAAAATACTTCTCATAAGAGTCCTTGCTTTTTTCTCCGATGGAGAGGGTGATCGCGCAGTCGGGATACTTCTGTTTGATAGAGGATACAATCGTTACAATATCCTCATCCTGATAGAAGCCGTCCTCTCCCCCCTGAAGGACAAAGGTGCGAAATCCCAACTCATAGCCTTCGTCGCAGCACTCCAAAATTTCCTCCAGGCTCAGCCGGTAACGGGAAGCGTTCTGATTGCTCCTTCTGATGCCGCAGTAATAGCAGTCATTTTTACAGTAGTTGGTAAATTCAATCAAACCTCTGGTATAAATTTTATTGCCAAACTGCTTTTGCGCCGTCGCTCTGGATTTTTCAAATAAATAGTCCGATGTTTCCGGGGTGATGTGGGACAGCAGGGCACCAAACTCTTCTCTGGTCAAAATCCGGTTTTCTTCCAGTTTATCAATCAACTCGTTCATGCTACAACTCTTTTCCTTTTTCTTTTCTGCATTATATCCTTGCGCAACAGAGCTTGTCAATCCTCATCCGAAGAAGAATCCGTCTTGCGGAGCAGCTTTTCATCCAGCCAGCGCAGAATATTTTGATAGACCTCTTCCCGGTTCACCTCATTGAGCATTTCATGACGGCCTTTTTCATACAACCTCATGCTCACATCCTTCATTTCCAGATGAAGCAGGTGTTTATAAACCTTTTCCACCCCTTTTCCAAAGTCGCCTACCGGGTCGTCTGTACCGGAAAACAGATAAATCGGCAGATCCTTCGGAATACAAAAACCCCAGCCCTTCCGGCTGACATGCTCTAAAAGGGCAAACAAGTCCAGATAGGCGCTGACCGTAAAGGTAAAATTGCACCTGCTGTCGTGATCATACGCCTCTATAACCGACCGGTCTCTGGAAAGCCAGTCTGAATCAGAGTAATGTTCTTGATAGCGGCTGTTATATCCATAATTCACCATTCTTTTCAGCATTTCACTGCGGTAGCGTTCTCCATAAACCCTCTTGAGGCTTTTCGCCAACCGAATTCCGACGCCGGTCATAGAATTTCCGCCGCTGGTACCGCTGAGAATCGCTCCGGATAATTCAGAACCATAACGATCTAAATAAATTCTAGCAACAAAAGAGCCCATACTGTGGCCCAAAAGTACTACCGGAAGCCCCGGATATTTTTGCTTTATAATCTGTGTCAGAATGTGAAGATCTTCTACCAGATAATAAAACCCTTTATCCGAGGCAAAAAATCCTAAATCCGACTGTTTTTCCACAGAATTTCCGTGGCCCAGATGATCGTTCCCACAGACAATATAGCCATGTTTCGCCAAATACCGGGCAAAATGGTCGTACCGCAGGAAATATTCGCACATACCATGGGAAATCTGGACAATTCCTTTGGGTTTTAGGTTTTCTTCCCGATAAACATAGTAGGTAATCTGATTTTCCTGATTGGAACTAAAAAAAGTCGATTGCCAAACGACTAGGCCCACAATATTCTCCCCCTTTCTTTCCAAATTTACTGAGAAAAAGCCATGTGTCACGCTTGGGGCAGGACACACCATTTTTAGGGCGTAGGCTTCTCCTCTCGTATCTTCGCGCGTTTTCAATATTTTTCTGAAAAATGCTGCATTTTTGAATGAATAGGAGCATTTTTCTATTTCTTTCATATTCTATATTATAACCATCACAAATGACAAAACCAACAGCAATTTGTGAATAAACTTTTTTCCTTTTCCATCCTTTGGAAAGAGAGAAGACTTTGCTTTCAGCTTGACATTTTGCCTAAAGAAAGCTATTATTATTTGTATATTATTTGATTCCTTGCGGAGCAATCATGGGAGTAAAAGGAGGATTGTAGTTGTCAAATAATAGAAAGCGCCAGACCTGATTCCGCAAACGGGTTAACGAGGTGGAAAGTGATCGAGTGTTTCGGCGGATGCTTTCCCGGTTTCCAGACCGTCAGATATGCACAAAACACACGGGTAACCGAGTGATACAAAACCATATCGCTGGAGTAATCAAAAAGCTATAAAAGCAGGAAAATTTTCCCGGTTTTATAGCCTAATTTATTATTGTTATTTTGATTCAGAAAGGTGTATTATCTATGTGCGGAATCGTAGGTTATATTGGAACACGCGACGCAGCCCAGGTGCTGGTCGACGGGTTAAGAAAACTGGAATACAGAGGTTATGACTCGGCGGGGATCGCCGTCTTTGAGTCGGGAGAGATTAAAGTCATCAAGGCCAAGGGCAGATTGGATGACCTGGAGGCTAAAATGAAAGAAGTCGGCGTACCCAAAGGCTGCTGCGGGATCGGCCATACCCGTTGGGCAACCCACGGGGAACCTTCCGACATCAACTCCCACCCTCACAGCAGCAAGATTTTATCCATCGTTCATAATGGGATTATTGAAAATTATCTGGAGTTAAAGGCCAAGCTGATCCAAAAAGGATATCATTTCGAGTCCCAGACCGACACGGAGACTGTGGCAAAGCTGTTGGATTATTACTATAAAGGCGATCCCTACGACGCAATCAGGCATGTGATCCAGGCGGTCAAAGGCTCTTATGCTTTGGGCATCATCTTCAAAGATTTTCCGGATCAGATCTTTGCCCTGCGCAAAGACAGCCCGCTGATCGTAGGCCTGGGAGAAGGGGAAAACTTTATCGCCTCGGATATTCCGGCAGTGCTGAAATATACCAAATCCTATTACTTGATTGACGAAAATGAAATCGTCCATCTGACTCCTTCCAAGGTATCCGTGCAGAATTTAGACGGCGAAGAGCTTCAAAAGGAAGTCTTTACCGCAAATTGGGATATTGAGGCGGCGGAAAAAGGGGGATATCCCCACTTCATGCTGAAGGAAATTTTCGAACAGCCGGATGCTTTTACCAAAACCGTTTCCCCGCGGATCAAAAACGGCCTGCCGGAACTGGAATTGGGGGATCTGACTGACGAAAAGCTCAAATCCCTTTCCAAGATCCATATTGTGGCCTGCGGTACCGCCATGCACGCCGGAATGATTGGAAAATCCGTCATTGAAAAGCTCAGCCGCACGCCGGTGGACGTCTGCATCGCTTCCGAATTCCGGTACTGTGATCCGATCCTCCGTCCGGATGAACTGGTGGTAATCATCTCCCAGTCCGGAGAGACAGCCGATACCCTGGCGGCTCTCCGTCTTGCCAAGGAACGCGGCGTTCCCACTCTGGCAGTGGTCAACGTAGTGGGCTCCTCTATCGCGAGAGAAGCCGACAGCGTGATCTATACCTGGGCAGGCCCTGAGATCGCCGTAGCCAGCACCAAGGCTTATACCGTCCAGATGTCGGTGATGTATCTCCTGGCGCTGAAGCTGAGCCTTGTAAAAGAAACAGTTGACGAGGCGTCTGCACGGAAGTATTGCGAAGAGCTTCTGGCAATGCCACAGAAAATGGAACAGATCCTTACCCATTCTGAGGACTGCAAATACTTTGCTTCCCAATTCCAGAATGCTTCCAGCCTGTTCTTCATCGGAAGAGGTCTGGACTATGCTCTGTCTCAGGAAGGTTCTTTAAAACTCAAAGAAATTTCCTATATCCACAGCGAGGCTTATGCCGCAGGGGAGTTAAAACACGGCACTATTTCCCTGATTACTGACCATGTGCCGGTGATCGCCCTAGCGACCCAGCCTCATCTTTACGAAAAAACCCTGAGCAACATCAAAGAGGTAGTCACCCGGGGAGCGAAGGTTCTTTTGATCCTCAACGACGCCTTGGAAGCCGACGAGCAGGTGGCCAATTATATCCTGAAAGTTCCTTCCGTCGATCCGCTTCTGATGCCGTTGCTGACTGTTATTCCTTTACAGTTATTCGCCTACTACACCTCTGTCCTGAGAGGCTGTGATGTAGATAAGCCAAGGAATTTGGCAAAATCCGTTACGGTAGAATAAAGAAAAGCCGCAATCCAAAATGGATTGCGGCTTTTTGATAAACACAGACCCAGCTGTGCCGGTAATTTACCTATGTCAAAAACCAGAAGGCCATTGTCCTTCTGGTTTTTTGAGACTGTAATTAAGACTTTTGCCCATGCTGATGGGACATCTGCTCTCCGCCGTGACACATGGCGGAATTGGGACAGCTTTTACATCCGCAGCCACAGCCGACTGACTTCCCCTGTTTTTTATCTTTCACCAGCTTTACAATAATCGCTGCTACAATCAGGGCTAGGACGATACTAACGAGAATCGTCGGCAGGTTATCTACAAAAAATTGGATCATGCCATATCATCCTCTCTTTATTTTGCAGTAACGCGTACCTTTGTCTTGAGTTCATTGCTTTCGTGATATGGCCGAAAGAGCATATAAACCAAGAACACGATAATCAAAATGGCAACTACAGTTCCGATTCCAAATCCGCCGCCAGTAAACAGAGAGCCGATCTGGTAGATGCACAGAGAAACCGCATAAGCGAATACACACTGATAACCGATTGCGAACCAGGTCCATTTTGCGCTGTTCATTTCACGGCGGATCGCTCCGATTGCCGCGAAGCAGGGAGCGCAAAGAAGATTGAATACCAAGAAGGAATAAGCGGAAAGAGCAGTAAAGGATTCTCTCATGTTAGCCCAAATTTCCCATCCATTTTCCGCAACTTCATCCAATCCTCCGAAGAGCACGCCAAAGGTACCTACTACGTTTTCTTTTGCAATCAATCCGGTGAAGGCCGCAACGGCAGATCTCCAGTTGCCCCAGCCCAAAGGAATAAAGATCCATGCAATCGCGTTTCCGATAGCAGCCAGGATACTGTCTTCCATATCCACCATGCCAAAGCTTCCGTCTACAAATCCGAAGGAAGAGGTGAACCATACAAAGATGGTCGCCAACAGGATGACGGTACCGGCCTTTTTAATAAAGGACCAACCGCGTTCCCACATACTGCGGAGCACATTTCCCACAGTGGGCCAGTGATATGCCGGTAATTCCATCACAAAAGGAGCCGGATCTCCTGCAAACATTTTTGTTTTCTTTAATATTATACCAGAAATAACGATTGCCGCAATCCCTACGAAATAAGCGCTGGGCGCTACCCACCAAGCGCCGTCGAATAAAGCGCCTGCAATCAAAGCGATAATCGGCAGTTTTGCGCCGCAGGGGATAAAGGTGGTGGTCATAATCGTCATTTTTCTGTCACGGTCATTTTCAATGGTTCTGGAAGCCATAACACCGGGAACACCGCAACCAGTACCGATCAGCATCGGGATAAAGGATTTACCAGAAAGGCCGAATTTGCGGAACACACGGTCCATGATAAAGGCAATACGCGCCATATAACCGCAGGACTCCAAAAATGCCAGGAAGATAAACAGAATCAGCATCTGAGGTACGAAGCCCAAAACAGCGCCGACCCCAGCTACGATGCCGTCCAGAATCAGGCCGTTTAGCCAGTCCGCAGTATGCAGGGCGTTCAAGCCGCTCTCAACCAGTACCGGAATACCGGGTACCCATACGCCGTAATCGGCCGGGTCTGGTTCTTCTACCTGAACAGCTTCCTGGAATTCGCCTAGATCAACAGGAAGGGTTTCCTCCACCTGACCTTCATCATCCAGCACTTCTGCCTGAGCGGTCAATCCCAACTCAGCAGCCTGAGTTTCAAAAGCGGACAAAAGGCTTTCATCAATGTTGCCCTCATCATCTTTCACACCCTCCACATCGATTCCGGCAGCTTCACCGGCTTCCAGATAGGCGTCAACCTTCAAAGAGGCTAGGTCATACTCTTCTGCAACCTCACTGTATTCAGAACTCCCGATCCCAAACAGGTGCCAGCCGTCGCCAAACACGCCGTCATTGGCCCAGTCGGTGGCAATCGTTCCCACTGTAGTAACGGAAACATAATAAACAATGAACATAACGACCGCAAAAATCGGAAGCGCCAGCCAACGGTTGGTGACAATTTTATCGATCTTGTCGGAGGTGCTTAACTGTTCCTTGCTGTTTTTCTGGACACAGTCATGGATGATAGAAGAAATATAGGTATAACGTTCGTTGGTAATGATACTTTCACTATCGTCGTCGAATTTTTCTTCCGCAGACTGGATAATCTTTTCGACGTCAGGAACCGTTTTCATTTGTTCTGTAATTTTATTGTCCCGTTCAAAAAGCTTGATGGCAAAAAAGCGTTTCTGTTCCGGAGAGATATCGGACAGCTGATCCTCAATCCTCTTTAACAGCTCCTCCACCTCAGGTGAAAAGGTATGTACCGGAGTATTGCTTGCCTGCTTAGCGGCCTTCACCGCTTTGTCCGCCGCTTCTTTAATCCCGGTTCCCTTCAAAGCGGAAATCTCGACCACATCGCAGCCCAAGTCTTTTTTCAGCTGTTCCAGGTTAATTTTATCTCCCTTTTTATGAACCACGTCCATCATGTTGACGGCCATTACCACTGGAATCCCCAATTCCATCAACTGCGTGGACAAATAAAGGTTACGCTCGATGTTGGTACCGTCAACAATATTTAAAATCGCGTCCGGTCTTTCCTGAATCAAATAATTTCTTGCGACAACCTCTTCCAATGTATACGGAGACAGGGAATAAATTCCAGGAAGGTCTGTAATAATGCCGTCTTTCTGATTTTTTAATTTCCCTTCTTTTTTCTCCCCCGTAACCCCAGGCCAGTTTCCTACAAACTGGTTGGAACCGGTCAGCGCGTTAAATAAGGTTGTTTTCCCGCTGTTCGGGTTTCCGGCGAGGGCAATTTTGATTGACATATTCTTTTTCCTCCTCTGTTCTATCCACAGTTAGTTTTTTTACTTATTTTCAAAAAACGTTTTTGTTAGCGCAAACTAACTTGTATAGCAAAAAATAAAGCCGAACTCAATTCACCTCAATCATTTGGGCGTCCGCTTTTCTGATTGACAGTTCATAACCCCTTACCGTAACTTCAATCGGATCTCCCAAAGGCGCAACTTTCCGCACAAATACAGAAATGCCTTTGGTAATACCCATATCCATAATCCGACGCTTTACCGCGCCTTCCCCATGCAGCTTTACCACCGTCACGGTCTGACCGCAGTCCACTTCTTTCAAAGTTTTCATTCTTTTTCCTCCTCTTCTAATTCCTGTTGCCAGGCAGGGCAAAACGCCTTCTCAATGAAGAAAAGGCAACTGTACCCCCTATTAAAAAGTATCAAAACCTGATACCTTACAGCAAATCTCTATCCCTGTAGGCTTATACATGCCGCGGCAAATCCATTAAATCATAATTTTATTTGCCATTTCACGGCTGATTGCAACGCGGGAGTCTTTGATATTCACGATTACATTACCGCCGATTTCAGATACAACCGAAACAACACTTCCGGTCACAAAGCCTAAATTTTCCAAAAAGCGTCTGGTTTCTTCTTTTCCTCCAACCCGCTTAATCGAATTGACTTCACCTGGTTTTGCCATTGTTAAAGGCATCATAATACCTCCCCTAAACACTTCCGATTTGTACGGAGCAAAAAATCAGAATCCGAAAAGTTAGCAAAGTCTAACTTACAGATTTTATGTTAGCACACACTAACCAACTTGTCAAGAAAAACTTTTCATATCATCTGAGAAATTTCCCGATTGTTTCCGATAAACGGTTTGCCGGCGTTATGCCAAAATTTTGTTGGCAAAAATCTTCCAAAAGATAGGGATTCCCGTACCGAAAAAATTTTTTCTTTCCCCCGAATTGTGCGAAAAATGCTTATTGACTTTCCGGTATAATCCTGCTACTATGTGGACTAGAGACAATTTCTGACAAATAGTGGTTGGCAGAAGTTGCCTGATTTTGAAAGGAGCAGATTTCATGGAATTATTCTGTAAAGGCACCCCAATCGACGGAGAGGATATTCTGGATTTCGGAAATTATGTTTTCAGCCAGGCCCACGGTCCGATTGATTTTCACACCCTGCTGCCAAAACTATATAAAGATCCTGCTAAAACTGCCTCTGAACATTACTTGATCAAATCAGAGGGCAAAATCAAGGCGATGGTCTGCGTGGACCCCATCTCTATTGAGGTTGGAGGAGAAACCTTGTCCGGCTGCGGCGTCGGCACAGTCAGCGTACATCCTTATGCCAGAGGGAAAAACTATATGAAAGGCATTATGGACAAGGCTGTGAAGGATATGCAGCGCCAAAAATATGACTTTTCCATTTTAGGAGGACAGCGTCAAAGATATCAGTATTTCGGCTATGATCCCGCCGGCGTCCAGTATACCTTTTCCATCAATACCAGCAATATCCGTCATTGCTGCAAGGAGGCTTTCCCTGAAAATGTTTCTATTATCGCTGTCAACGAGGCCGATCAGGAACTGATTGACGCGATGTATGCTCTGCACACTGCCAAAAAAGCAAAAGCGGTTCGCAGAAAATCTGATTTTTACGAAATTCTCCAAAGCTGGCGTGCGGAAATCTTCGCCGTCCTTCGCGCGAAAGAAGTTGTCGGATACTTTACCCTATCCAATTGCCGACTTCAGGAAATTGTTTTGTCCGATTCCTCTTTGGTAAAACCGATCCTTCAATGGATTTTTACCGAAAAGAAGCTGGATTCTCTCTCCTGTTCCCTCCCTGAGCAGGAAACGGAATTCCTGAAAGAATTTGCCTCTATTTGCGAATCCTATCAGGTGGAAGCCAACAACAATCTTCAGATTTTTCATTTTACAAAGGTGGTTAAGGCTTTTCTTACCTTAAAGGCTGGCTATACCGCCCTAATGGACGGCGCCTGCGCGTTCCGGGTAGGAGAAGAGAGCTTTACCATTACGGTAAAGGACAACAAGATCAGAGCGGAACGGGAAGAATCCGAGGGCGCAATCGAGCTGACGCCTATGGAGGCGATTTCCTTCTTCGCCGGGAATGGAAGCTTTTTGCGTCTGCCCTATCAAAAGAAGTACCCCTTCCTTTCCAACTGGTTCCCGATTCCCTTTTTCATTGAAAAGTCTGATGAATGCTAGCTATAAAAGAAAAATCATCCTGCTGTTTATAGCGCAGGATGATTTTTTACTTTTTATTCGTATCAAAGAGGGGTAAACAGAAATTTATAGTTCTATTTTTAAACAAAACTTCCTTTCAGTGAAAGGGGAAAGTACCTGGGAGCACCGGCTCCCAGACCCCGGCACCTTTTGCTTGCCCAAAGGTGGAAAGGGCACCGCTCAGACGCCGCGGGGGCTTTGGTACGGGTCTAACAAGTGTTCTCCTAACCATGCTAAGACGGAAAAATTCAATTTATAGCTCATACTGATAGTTGTTTTGACAGTAACTAATATTTTCCTCTATACCTTAATAGGAGTCAACTTTTTAAACCCGTACAGCCTCCCCGGCGAGGGGCACGCTTTGGTTCCTTTGGCGTGTACCAAAGGAACCCGTCGCGTCGGGGGCGGAACCCCGACAAGCTGAATCCAGAACCAGCCAGGTTCTGGAACGCTAAATTTCTGTCTTCTCCATCCCCTCTATCTCCCCAAAAGCCAAGTCAGGGCAGGCGAAAGGATTTCGTCTGCCCTGACTTTTTCTCAAAAGAAAATCGCATTTTTGAAAGCAGTATTTCAGATCAATTGCTACCTTTGGGCTCGGCGTTTTCTCAGATAAACAATCGTCACTGTTCCCAAGCCCACAATTACAGCCAGCAGGAAAATCAGCTCCCAGACAGAAGTGCTTCCCGAAGCCTTAATATCCGCCCAAAGAGTCTGCATATAGTTATTCTCTTCCTCCGGGAGATTGATAAAGGTATCGCACTTTTCCAGATACTCGTCGCTGGGATAGGAAATCCCGTTGTTGATAATTTCCTCATCCTGAAGCTCATACACCGATTTCTGAGGCGTAGAATAGCCCAAATATTCAATATTGGCGGCAGCAATCCTGGTTTCCAGCATGAAATTGATAAACAACTCCGCTTCCTTTTTATGACGTACTCCTTTGGGAATCACCATCGCGTCTACAAATCGGTTGGTCCCTTCCTCCGGAAGGACGAAGGCCAAATCCGGATTTTCCGCCATCATCGTCAGCGCATCCCCCGCATAGTAAGGAGCCAGCGCCGCTTCTCCCGATTCCATCTTGTCAAAAATCTCGTCCATGACATAGGCCTGAAGCACGCTTTTCTGCTTTTTGAGCTCCTCCGCCGCTTCATCCAGCTGGCTGTGGTCGGTAGTGTTTTGAGAGTAACCCAGTTTTTTCAGCGTCAGCCCCAAAGCGTCCCGGCTGTTGTCAAACATCAGGATCATATTGGTATACTCCGGGTCCCAGAGAGCGTCCCAGCTGGTGGGCGCTTCCTCTACCATTGTGGTATTGTAAATGATTCCCACCGTTCCCCAGGTATAGGGGACGGAATATTCATTGGTAGGATCGTATTCCAGATTCTTAAAACTGTCCATAATATCGCTGAAATTAGGGATATTGGAAAAATCCAGCTTTTCCAGCATACCCTCAGAAATCATACGGGAGATCATGTAATCTGAGGGAAACAGAACGTCATACTGAGCTGAACCGCTCTTGATCTTGGCGTACATCTCTTCATTGGTGGCGTAGGTATTGTAATTGACCTTGATATTGGGATATTCCTTCTCAAATTCCTCAATAACGTCCAGCTGACCGTCCTCGCCATTGGCGATATACTCCCCCCAGTTGTAGACTCTCAGCTCTACCTGCTCCGCCGCCTCTGCATGGGACAGCGGAACCGTACCCAACAGCAGTACCGAAGCCAGAAGGGCGGAACATTTTTTCAGCAATTTCATCTGCCGTCCCTCCCGTTCTTTTTCCCATCTCTTGCCTGCTTGACATTCATCAATACCAAAAGCAACAGCACTACCACAAATAAAAGCGCAGACAGGGCGTTAATCTGTGGATTGACCTTTTTCCTGGTCATAGAGTAGATGGTAACCGGCAGGGTCTGAAAGGTACTCCCATTGGTGAAATAGGTGATGATAAAGTCGTCCAGAGAAAAGGTGAAGGACATCAAAAAGCCTGCGGTGATACCAGGCATAATCTCAGGAATCACCACTTTCAAAAAGGCCTGCAAAGGCGTACATCCAAGATCCATAGCCGCCTCATAGAGGTTGTTGTCCATCTGCCGAAGCTTTGGCAGCACATTCAGCACCACATAGGGCACGCAGAAGGTCACATGGGCAATGAGAACCGACCACATCCCCAGCTCTAAGCGGATGCCGAACACCCACTGCACCAAGGTGCAGATAAAGACAAACAAAAGCATCATCGCAATACCGGTAACGATCTCTGGGTTAATAACCGGCATATAGGTCAGATTCATCATCAGAGAACGGCCGCGCTTTTTCATGGCGTTCATCCCAATGGCCGCAAAAGCTCCCAATACCGTTGCGATAATGGAGGTCAGCACAGCGACCTTCACCGTGTTCCATAAAGAGGTCATAATCAGCTCGTTCTGAAATAGTTCTCGATACCACTTTACTGTAAAATTGGTAAAGTGGGAACGGCTTTTCGATTCGTTAAAGGAAAAGACGATCAGCACAAAAATAGGGGCGTATAAAAACAGCAGGATCAGGCCCACATAAATTCTGGATACCGCTTTTTTCATATCACAATCCCCTCCATTTCGTCATCGTCGAAGGAACTCATAATTCCCATTACCACAAGCATAATCACCATTAAAATCAAGGACAGCGCCGAACCCATATAGGGGTTATACGCGCTTCCCACAAACTGCTGCTCAATCAGGTCTCCGATCATCATATTCTGTCCGCCGCCCAGCATACGGGAAATGATAAAGGTACTGACGCTGGGGACAAATACCATGGTGATCCCGGTGATAATACCAGGAAGACTTAAAGGGAACAGCACCTTAATGATTACCATAATCGAATTACAGCCCAGGTCCTGCGCGGCCTCGATCACAGACTGGTCGATCTTCGCCATAATGGAATAAAGAGGCAGGATCATAAAGGGCAGATAGTTATACACCATCCCCAGCACCACCGCGCCAGGGGTGTTGATCATCTGGAACGGTCCTAAATGGAAAAATTCCAAAACCTTATTGATCAGTCCCTCGTTTTCCAAGAGGGTCATCCAGCCGTAAGTTCTCAAAAGAAAGTTCATCCACATCGGAATCATCACCAGCATCAGCATCGTCCTCTGATAATTGGCGGACGCCCGGGAGAGCAGGTAGCTCAAGGGATAAGCCAGAATAAAACAGACGATGGTGGCGATCACCGCAAGGTTAATGGATTTAACAAAAACCGGGGTATACTTGCTGATCTGCACGATATTATCAAAGGTAAAGCCCCCGTCCTGGGTGGTAAAGGCAAAATACACGACGATTCCCAACGGGACAATGACAAAAAGCAGCATCCACACAATATAGGGGACTGACGACATTTTTTTAAGCAATGTTATCCCTCCCCCGCAGTTTCCAACAGACGAACTTCAATCTGGTCAAAATGGAATTTGATGCCGATATCCGTTGCGATCTGCTCGTCATTCTGGGAATGGATGAGCAGGTTCACGTCCTTCCCTTCCTCATCTTTTGCCCAGACGATCATTTCATTATAGGCCCCTTTATAGACCATCGATTCCAGATAGACAATTTTATCGCTGTGGTCCTCAGACACGATTTCAATATCGCTGGGACGAATGGTCAATTCTACCACGGAATCCACCGGAAGCCCCAAATTTTCCCGTTCAAAGGACATTCCTAAGAAGGAGATTTCGTTCTCATCGGTCACAACAGCCTGAAGCTTATTCACATAACTTTTAAAGAGCCGTTCCATGATATGGATGTCGTCCGGCCCAAAGCTCAGCCCCACCTCAGCCCCGATTTCAGCGCTTTTGGTGGTCTGAATCATCCAGTAAAGCTCATTGCATTTTACTGTGATTTCGTAGTGAACCCCTTTGAAGATCACAGATTCCACCACACCGGTCAAGGGAGTGGTATGGGGCGGCACGATGTTGATATCCTCCGGACGGAGCACCACATCCACCGGCTGATCTTCCCCAAATCCGGCGTCTACACATTCAAATTCTCCTCCGCCGAAGGAAACCAGATAATCCTTTCGCATCACGCCGTCGAAAATATTGCTTTCTCCGATAAAATCAGCGACAAAGGCGTTTTTCGGCTCGTTGTAAATATCCTGGGGCGTACCGATCTGCTGGATCTCCCCATCCTTCATCACCACGATGGTGTCGGACATGGTCAGCGCCTCTTCCTGATCATGGGTAACATACACAAAAGTAATCCCCATCTGCTGCTGGATATTTTTCAGCTCCACCTGCATTTCTTTTCGGAGCTTTAAGTCCAACGCCCCCAAAGGCTCGTCCAGCAAAAGGATCTTCGGATGGTTCACCAGCGCCCTGGCAATCGCGACCCGCTGCTGCTGTCCGCCGGAAAGCTTGGTGATCCTGCGGTGCTCAAACCCCTTGAGGTTCACGATCTCCAGCATCTTCATCACTCTGGTCTTGATCTCTTTTTTGTCCATTTTTTTCAGCTTTAACCCGAAAGCGACGTTGTCAAATACATTTAGATGAGGAAACAACGCATACCGCTGAAAGACGGTATTGATGGGGCGCTTGTAGGGCGGAAGAGCGTTGCTGCGTGTTCCTTCAAAAAAAACATCCCCCTCCTCTGGAGCAGCAAAGCCGCCGATACCCCTCAACGTTGTTGTCTT
>CALWNT010000122.1 GCA_944382885.1 uncultured Clostridia bacterium
ACTTATGAGCCAAAAGATGTGGTAATTCTCATCGGCGCTTTTCTGTTAGGTCCGCTGGAAGGTGTGGTGATTTCCGGAGTCGTCTCTCTGATCGAAATGGTCACCATCAGTTCTACCGGCCCGATTGGTATGCTGATGAATTTTCTGGCCACCTGTACTTTTATCCTTCCGGCTGCCTTTTTGTATCGAAAAAGACGCACTTTAAAATCGGCCGTCGTCGGTCTGATTCTGGGGGTTGTGACCCTGACCGCCGCAATGCTTTTGTGGAATTATTTGGTAACCCCTTATTATCTGTTGATCCCGCGGGAAACGGTAAAAAATATGCTGCTGCCGGTATTCCTCCCCTTCAATCTCATTAAGGGAGGTATTAACGCCGCTTTAACGCTTCTTATTTACAAACCGGTAGTCACCGTATTACGCAAAACCGGTATGATTCCCCCCAGCTCTCAGCAGGAGGCCCAAAAGGACAAAAAACGTTTTATTTATCTGTTTGCTTCTCTCTTGTTGATCACCTGTATTGTAGCGCTGATCCTTTGTCAGATATTGGGATAAAATCGACACAGCCAGCCTCCGGATTCACCGGAAGCTGGCTGTGTTCTTATAGGCAGAAAGTCCTCTCAGAAGATTCCCTTCGGAGAGGGCTTATTTCTTCTGCTTATTCCAAATTCAATTTTTTAGAAAGTACATAGTTGGTAATCAGATAATAAACGATTCCCGCCACAACATTATAAAGGATAGAAAAAATCATGATAATATGAATCAAGGTGGTAGGAGCGGTATCCATCATCAGATCCGTCCAATAGTTGGTATCCAAAACCATACCTGCCACGACAATCACCACAGAGGTAATAATCTGCTGAATCATATAAAAGACAATATAGGCGACAAAGGCGTAAAGCACACGGTGTTTTCCTCTGGTGTGGCCTACGGAAATAGACGCGTAAAACATCAGATTCCCTGTAAACAAGGTTATCAAAACCAGAAGGACAAACTCAATGAAAAAGGCTGTGGCATTCAGGCCGGTCTGTGTAAAGAGCACCTGGAAGGCTTTTTCACAAAACAGCGCAAAATCCTGAAACATCTCCGGATAGGCCGCCATCACGATCACAGATAAAATTGTCACGATCACACTGCATACAGTCCAGAATACGGATACCAGAAGCTTTGACCAAATATGGCTGGAAGCATCCACTGGAAGGGTAAACATGAGGTAGCCCTCATCCCCCAACAGGTTCTTGTAAAATCGCTGAAGCATGATGAAGAAGGTGAGCGCAAAGGTAGCGACAATGATCATGACGTAGAGGAAAACGGTCATGGCCTGAACGATTCCCAGAATGCTCTGGAAAAAGACAGGGATTCCATGCACATCCATGTCCGAAAAATTAAACAGCATAAACAGCTTGTTGAAAAGGGCAAAAAGCAGGATTCCTCCGTACATCGGCAAAAACCATCTGGCAGTTGCCTTGGTTTCGTATTTTAACAGTTTCCCTAACATCTGAATACCTCCCGGAATAACTCGTCTACAGATTTACCTTGCTGTTCTCTGATTTCATCCACCGATGACGCCATTACCAAACTGCCGTTTTGCAGGAACAGAACATCGTCCAGCACCCGCTCAATATCGTAAATCAGATGGGTGGAGATAATCACAGTAGCGTTTTCATTATAATTGGAAAGGATCGTATCTAAAATATAATCCCTGGCAGCCGGGTCAACCCCTCCGATAGGCTCATCCAGCAGATAAAGATCGGCGTCCCGGCTCATCACCAGAATCAGCTGCACTTTTTCTTTGGTTCCCTTGGACATGGTTTTCAAACGGTCATTGGGGTTGATATTCAGACGTTTGAGCATATCATAGGCCTTGTGCTCGTTAAAATTCTGATAAAAATCCTTAAAAAAGGCGATGATATCTCTGACCTTCATCCAGCTGTTGAGATAGGTTCGTTCCGGAAGATAAGAAACGACCTTTTTTGTCTCAATTCCAATCGGGTTTCCATTCACCGTAATAACGCCGCTGGATGGAGTCAGAATACCGCTGATCAATTTAATCAACGTGGTTTTTCCGCTTCCATTCGGCCCTAAAAGTCCGATAATTCTCCCCCGTTCAATGGTCAGGTTCAAAAAATTCAGCGCCATTTTAGAGGGATAATTTTTCGTGACGCCTTTACATTCCAGTAAAACGCGATTTTCCATTTAACGTTCCTCCTCCAAGTTGTTTTCTAAAAATGCTACGGTATCCTTAGGAGTATACCCCAAGCTCTCCATTTGTTTTAAAAACTTGGATACCTGTTCTTTCGCGAGCTGTACCCGCAGGGAATTGATCTTTTCCATATTATCTGTAATATACCTCCCGGAAGTGCGCTGGGCAAAAACCAGCCCATTTCGTTCCAACTCCGCCAGTGCTTTTTGCATGGTATTCGGGTTGACTCCGGCTTCCGCGGCCATATCCCGCACAGAAGCAAGCTTATCCCCGGCTGAGTATCTCCCCGAAACGATTTGAAGCATGATCTTCTCCATCAGCTGCAGATAGATCGGCCGGTCATTTTGAAAATCCCACGGCATTTGATTACCTCTTTTCTGTTTCGTATTATTGTATTATTGGCTTGATACAATAATATAACTTGCAATTCATTTTGTCAAGAGATTTTTTCAAATTTTTTGCATTTGAAAATTAAATGGAGAAAAAACGTCCTTCTAAATAGCGGGAAATTGCCCTTTTTAGGCAAAAACAGAAATTTAACTTTTTATGTGGGGGTACCGACCCCCACACCCCGGCCAACCTTTGCTCGCCCAAAGGTTGGAAAAAGGGCGCCGCTCAGTCGCCGCGGGGGCTTGGTACGGGTCTTCGAAGTGTTCTTCTAGCCAAGCGAAGAAGGAAAAATCTAGTTTGCGGCTAGAGCCGACGATTGCTTTGGCAGTAACTAATATTTTCCGTTGTACTTGGATGGGAGCCAACTTTTAAGATTTGCACCAAGCCCTCACGGCGTTTGAGTGAAGCTCTTTTGCCTACTTTTGAGCAACTCAACTTCGTTGACTAGCAAAAGTAGGTCGCGTGCGGGGCGGCTCCCCGCATAGCTTCCTTCTTTCTCCGAAAGAAAGTGATAGAGAAAAATTGTTTTAAAATGAAACACTAAATTTCTGTTTGGTAAAGCTTCAAAAGGCTCCCCCTTTGTGGGAAGGAGCAATTCCCGGTCTCTTGACTGCGGCCGGGATACTGCATATAACGAAGGAAGAATCCCAAAAAGAAAAATAACAGGGAACAGGCGTCCTGATTGACCAGAACACCTGTTCCCTGTTTCCCACTATATAACCCTATTTTAAAATCCAATCGAACCGACCGCTTGGGCAACTGCCTTGCTTCCCAAATAGATGCTCGCCCCCATAGCTGATCCAGTATCCCGGATGACATGGCTTTTTACTGTGATATCGCCCTTTACCCCTCGTCGCACAGCTTCTTCCCGCGCCGCCTGTTCAGCCTCTGTCAGAGCAAAGGCCTCAGCCTGCTCCAGATCCTCAAAAAGAACCTTTTTCTCTGACGCGAACACGGCATAGCCTTGGTTTCCGTTTTCCAAGGTTTGAGAACGGATCTCAATCGATTCCTCCGCAGTAATATTTCCCGCAATCGCGCCTAAAGCATTGGCTACCTCGCTGTGAGGAGGAATCACACTTTTGGCGCCCAGCTTGCTGGCTACATCGTTGAGAAAGATATGAATCGGGGCGCCGATTCCGACCAAGGTAAAATCCGTATGAAACCCGAAGGAAAGGAAGTTCTGGGTTTTATTCTGCCGGGAACGTTCGTATCCTTCGTTGATGAACCGTTCCACGTCCTGATTAACACCGTTTTTGAGATAATGAGGATACTGATTTTCCAAAAGAACCTTCACAATATTCAAGTAGAGCTTCCGCTTAATTTCCTCATAGATAAAATCGCATAGTTCCTCCACTGTATTGCCGAAATGAGCCGCCACAAACTGGGCGCCCCAATAGGATGCTTCCGCGTCATAACGCTTAAAATCCTGCTTAATGTGCATGATATCGGTGGGGGTCAGCCCGCACAAGGCCACAACGCCTTCTTTCAGCAGTCTGGAAACGTTGAGATTATAGACGTCTTTGCCCACAGCCTGAGCCGCTTCCCGAATCATCAGAGGACCCTGCTTGAGGGCGGCGCAAAACTCTTTTTCCTCCTGGGTGTAGCGTTCTTCCCCGGAAATGTCCTTAATCAGCAGATAGTGCTCATGCAGAAAACGGGTGTGTCTGGGTACGGTCTGCACTAGCTGTTTGAGATTTTGGGTAATATACGGATACTGATGAGCCGCTACGCAGAGAGGAACCACTCGGTATTCCTCCAGGAAAATATGGTGGTCGTCATAGTGGATCGCGCTGTCTCCTCCCAGGCCAAAGGTCTTGAGATAGATTCCATTGACAAAGGTTTTCCATTTTCCGATATTCACGCCGTCCACAGCTTTGATAGGAACGTTTTGCTTGACAACCGCGATATCGGTGGTGGTTCCGCCCATATCCACAATAATACTGTTGGGAGCGTCTGTCAGGCTGATACCGCCCATCACGCTGGCCGCCGGCCCGCACAGCAGGGTTTCCACCGGGCGGATCTTGGCAAATTCCTCTGACATCAGACTGCCGTCGCTTCTCACAATAACGACAGAAGGCTTCATCTCACGTTGAGTTAGGGTGCGCTTCATAGCGTCTAAAAACTCATCGATCACCGGGAAAAGCTCAGCATTGAGTAGGGTGCTGGCGCATCGCTTTAACCCGCTGAGTTCGGAAAACAGCTCATGTCCGCAGACAACAGGAATAGGAACGGTTTCCTGAAAGATTTTCTTGGCTTTCTTTTCAATTACCGCTCCGTTTTTCATGGCATTTTGCTCCACAATCGCCGCGCCGTCCAACTGCTGAAACTGTTCTTTGACATTGCGCCGGAACAGCTCCCAGTCCATTTCCTGTTTGAATTCTCCGGAAAAAGTGGTATAGCTTTCCTGCACATAGATTTCTTCTGCCGGAGGAAGTCCGAAACCTTCTCCGAATTCCCGGATGATGTTGGGGTCTCCTCCTAAGAAAATCAGCTTTCCCCGTCCTCCTTTATCTTCTACGCAGGCGTTGGTCGCCAATGTAGTGGATAAAGAGATCACCTCCGTCCGCGAAAGACAGTCTTTGGGAAGCTGATCCAGCGCTTCTGAAATTCCCAAAGATAAGTCCTCTTTTGTCGTCAACGCCTTTGCTGTTCCTAAAATTTGCTTTTGGTCGAAATCATAAATCACGGCATCCGTATAGGTTCCGCCGGTATCAATTCCCACTCCAATTTTCATTTTGATCTATTCCCTCTTCCTAAAGACGCCGTCTTATGCGTACGGCGCTCACTGATATCAAAATACCTTCTTAGTTTATCAGATTGAGAAAGAGGTTTCTTGAAGAATTTTATCTTTTTCTGTTATTTTTCGCTTCAAATCAAAGGCCCTGGTGATTTTTGATCGCCAGAGCCTTTTGCACAATTTCCTTACTTACCGCTTTATCGCTGATTTCCTCCGGAACCGTTTGTGTTCGGCAGAATATTGTAATTTCTGTTAGGCCTCTGTCCAGGCAAATAGAAATACACAAATTTAATGGAGAAAATGTCACAGACAATAAAATTGTTCACCATATCGTCATACAGAGTCACATAACTGGTCCCGACAAAATATAGAATCCCCTGTTTGCGCATGATTCGTTCCGTCCCAATAAGGAACTCCACCACCACATATTCCCCGACATTGTCTGAAAGGATTTTCTGGATAGAACCGCGCATCTCCTCGGAATCAAAGTCTATGGGGGGAGGCGTGGTAAAATCAGGAGCCGCAGTTCCCCGAGTGCTTCTCATCCCGTTGCTTTGGCTGGTCATGCCCCTTTTTCCAGGTGAAAGATCTCCATGTTCATAGTTAAAATCCATACTGTAAACACCCTTTCATTCAAATTTAGGAGAGCCTTTTTTGCTAGGTATCCGCATAGGCATCGGTGGGATTATAAAAGCAGTGGTCTCCGATGCGGATGACAAACTGTCCCACACTGGAAGGAAAATTTTGACGGCAGGTGGGGGCAAAGGGATTAAAGTACCAAAGAGCATAACCGAGGTTTGTTAGCCGGTTTCCGGCAATAGCCCAGTTGGCAATGTCATAGTGTACCTGCTCAGGACGCATGTTATAGATATTCTGAGGATTATACTGTCCACGGATACTTTCCCGCACGCAGTCAAACTGCCCTTCCTGATAAACCACCGCCCGAATCGTCGGCTCTATCCGGCCGTATTCCCCATAAGTGACATTGACCCGGTTCATCACAACACAGGCAACTGCCTTCATTCCATTTTCGCCTTCCCCGCCGGCCTCACATTGAATCACCCTTGCTAATATTTCCAGATTTGAAAAGGACAAGCGTATTCTCCCTCCTTTTTCTCGGCGGTTTATTTTTTACAGCATATGCGTGACGAAGGAAGGATATGACAGCTGTTCTCTCTTCCAATACTGCGGTCAAAAATTGTTAAAAAAGAAAACAATATATTGGCATTTGTCATGGAATCCTTTATTATGATTCAAGCATTCACAATTATTTCATAGTTTTTGAAAGGAGTGTTCATTTTTGGAATGGATACAGGATATTTTAGCCGCAATCGGCGTGGTGCTTAACGGCATTCCTCAGGGATTGCTGGCGCTTTCTTACGGATTCGCCTCCGTGCCGACTGCTTTGGGATTTGCCATCGGAGCGGTTTCCTGCGGGATGTTGAATTCGGTAGCGCCGATTTCGTTCCAGGCAGAAACAATTGTTATGGCGGGAAATTTGGGCAAAAACCGCCGGGACAGGCTTTCGATGATCATGTTCGGCGGCTTAATCATGGTCGTTCTGGGACTCACCGGAACGCTGTCCGCCATCACTGATTTTGCGGGAGACGCCATTGTTCATGCGATGATGGCCGGCGTCGGATTCGTATTGGTAAAAACAGCCTTCGGCATGGTAAAGGACAATCAGCTGGTGGACTGGGTTTCCGTCGCTTCAGCAGTCATTATTTATTTGATTGCCAGCTATTTTGATCCGGGCAACGCACTGGTTTACACCATCGTCGGTTCTCTGATTATTTCCAGTATCGCCGCCAAGATCGGTGGACAGAAGCTGGGAGAAAATGCGGTTTCAGAAAAAATGTGCCGCATCAAGCTGGAAAAACCTACCGTAAATCTTTCCGTGATCCGCGGTGCGCTTTCTTTGGCCTGTTTGACCATCGGCGCGAATATCGCTTTCGGTAACATTACCAGCGGAATGTCCGGCGGAAATTTAAACGTCGACCATCTCACCG
>CALWNT010000123.1 GCA_944382885.1 uncultured Clostridia bacterium
CCGGTTATCGAAAAGCTATTGGCGATTTTCAGCATGACCAACCGGAATTTATATCTCCTTTGCACTGGAGCTTGCGTCCTTGTGTTCATCATTATTTATGTGGTGATTTACAGCTTGACTTCGAAGGTATATTACAGTCTGTCTGTGAACAGGGAAAATAGGAGAGAAGCCTGATAGAATGGAACTGTCCGTATTTCTTTATCGAATGATGTTGTTTTGGATTGTTGTTTACCTGTTTTTATAGCTGTTTTCTCAGCAGAAACAACAGAAAGTCTGCCCGAATTTTATTGGGGCAGACTTTCTTGCATGAGAATCTTTCTGATCCTTTCTGTTTCGATTTTTCCTCTCAGAAATAAGCGGTCCGATGATAATTAAAGAGGACAGCAGGCAGATTTCATAGCTGCCTGCTGTCCTTCGTTTTCTATGTGCACTTTTATCATCGTATTTATAGTGTCAGCTGTTCGCCCAAGTCCTCTTCCCGCAGGAGAGCACCCAGCGCCGGTAAGGTCTTCACCTGATAGCGATGGGGATTTTTAAACATCCCCTCAAGATAGGGCTCCGCTTTTTCCGCAAGCTGGTTCTTTTTGAGTGTCATCACCTGAACGCCTTGGGTGTTTCTGGTCGTTTTCAGCGGAATCATTCCCGCATGGAACAGCAGCTTTCTTTTCGCGGTAGAAGTGAGGACGAACTCTTGTTTTTCGTCTTCCTCCAGTCCCTTGCACTCAAAAATCGCAATCAGCGGCGATTTATCGGAATAAGCTCCGGAAAGCTTCTTCCGTTTGGTTTTGGTTTCGTAGGCGGAAAGGGGAACCTTTGCCACCTTGCCGTTTTCAAAGAAAAACAGCAGATTTCCGGTATAGTCTTTGGTGAGAACCATGCCGAGCACCTTTTCGTTTTCGTCAAAACCTAATTTAGCGGGAATATAGTCTCCCAAAAGACTGGCTTTGGTGTCCTCAAATTCATTGGCTCTGGTTTTATATACCTGCTGCTGGTCGGTGAAAAACAAAAGCTCGATGTCGCTCATCGTTTCGTGATGCCATAAGATTTCATCTGTTTCCTTAATCTTTTGCTCTCCGCTCATCCGCAGAGACTGGGGTGTGATTTTTTTAAAGTACCCGTCCCGTGTCAGGAACAGATGCACTGGATAAGATGGCGTTTCCTCCTCTCCGTCCAGGTCTTCCAAATCTTCTGAGAACACGAACTGAGTCTGACGGGGCTTGGCGTACTTTTTGATGACGTCTTTCAGTTCGGAAATAATGATTCCCTTGATTTTTTTCGGACTGTTGAGGATCTCCTCCATCTGGGCGATGGACTGTTCCAGGTTTTCAACCTCTTCCGTGCGTTTGAGGATATACTCCCGGTTGAGATGACGCAGTTTGATCTCCGCCACATATTCCGCCTGGGTTTCATCGATCCCAAAGCCGATCATCAAATTCATGACGACTTCGCTTTCTTCCTGGGTCTCCCGCACAATCCGGATTGCTTTGTCGATATCCAGGATAATTTTCTGAAGCCCTTTTAAAAGATGTAATTTTTCCTTTTGTTTTGCCAGATCAAAATAAACTCTTCTGCGCACGCATTCCATCCGGAAAGCGATCCATTCGGTTAAGATCTCCCGAACGCCCATTACTCTGGGCTGTCCGGCGATCAGGATATTGAAGTTGCAGGCAAAGTTATCCTGTAGAGGAGTCAGGCGAAACAGCTTCTGCATCAGCTTGTCCGGGTCTACTCCCCGTTTTAAATCCAGGGTAATTTTCAATCCGGAGAGGTCTGTCTCGTCCCGCATATCCGCCACTTCCCGGAGTTTTCCCTGTTTAATCAGATCCACGATTTTATCCATAATCGCTTCGATCGTTGTAGTAGGGGGGATTTGTGTAATCTCGATGCAGTTGAGCGATTTATCATACTGATATTTTCCCCGTACCTTCACACTGCCCCGGCCGGTCTCAAAAATTTGTTTGAGAGCCGCGGCGTCGTGAACCAGATAACCTCCGCCTGGAAAGTCCGGCCCTAAGAGGGTATCCTCCAACACATAATCCGGATTTTTCAGCAAACCGATCGTGGTTTCACAAAGCTCTTTGAGATTAAAGGGGCAGATATTGCTGGCCATCGATACTGCGATCCCTACGTTGGAGTTGACCAGAATAGAGGGGAAGGTTGCCGGCAGTAAAACCGGCTCTTTCATGGTATTGTCATAGTTTGGGACAAAATCCACCGTATCCTTGTCGATCTCCCGGAAAAACTCCCCGCAGATAGGATCGAGCTTCGCCTCGGTATAACGAGAAGCGGCGTAAGCCATATCTCTGGAATAGGCCTTGCCGAAGTTTCCTTTGGAATCGATATAGGGATGTAGCAGCGCTTCACAGCCTCTGGACAGACGCACCATCGTTTCATAAATGGCCTGATCTCCGTGAGGATTTAAACGCATAGTCTGCCCTACGATATTGGCGGATTTAGTCTTAGGGCCAGTCAAAAGCCCCATTTTATACATGGTATAGAGGATTTTTCGATGAGAAGGCTTAAAGCCGTCTATTTCAGGAAGGGCGCGGGAGATGATAACGCTCATAGCATAGGGCATGTAATTCTGTTCGATTGTTTGGGTGATGGGCTGATCCACCACGATCCCTGCGCCCTCGATTTGAGCGTTTACCGTCACTTTTCGCGTTGATGTTTCTTCTTGTTTCTTTCTCGCCATTGGTCTTCTTGCTAACTCCTTCCTCGCTTACGAAATATCCGCCAGTTCCAAATAGTCCTGTCCGTATTCAGCAATAAAGTCCTTTCTTCCCTGAAGGTTATTTCCCAGCATTAAGTCAAACATTTCGGCTGTTTTTTCCACCCCTTCCGGCGTCACTCTAATCAGCCTTCTGGTTTCCGGATTCATAGTGGTCAGCCACATCATATCCGGCTCGTTTTCCCCAAGCCCTTTGGAACGCTGAAGGGTATATTTCTGTTTTCCGATTTGGTTTAATACATCTGTTTTTTCCCGCTCGCTGTAAGCAAAATAGGTCTTATCTTTTGTTGTAATCTCAAACAGCGGGGATTCCGCAATATAGACATATCCTTCGTTGATCAGCGTAGGAGTAAGCCGGAACAGCATTGCCAGAATCAGCGTGCGGATCTGGAAACCGTCCTCATCGGCATCGGTGCAGATGACCACCTTGTTCCATTTTAATCCGTTAATGTCAAAGGTGGATAAATCCTTATTGGATTTGGAATTGACCTCCACTCCGCAGCCAAGCACCTTGATTAAGTCGGTAATGATATCGCTTTTAAAGATTTTATTGAAATCCGCCTTGAGACAGTTTAAAATTTTACCCCTCACCGGCATGATCGCCTGAAATTCCGCATCCCGGCCAAGCTTGACAGAGCCCAGCGCCGAGTCGCCCTCTACAATATAGATCTCTCGTTTTGACAGGTCTTTGGAACGGCAGTCTACAAATTTCTGGACCCGGTTTGCCACGTCAATGGTGCCGGAAAGCTTTTTCTTTAAATTCAGACGGGTTTTTTCCGCATTCTCCCGGCTTCGCTTGTTGACCAAAACCTGCTCGGCCACCCGTGCGGCTTCATCGGGATTTTCAATGAAGTAAACTTCTAACTGATGCTTTAAAAAATCAGTCATCGCCTCATAGATAAATTTGTTGGTGATGGCCTTTTTGGTCTGATTTTCATAGGAAGTCTGGGTGGAGAAGGAAGAAGAGACCAATACCAAACAGTCCTCTACATCCACAAAGCTGATTTTTCCTTCGCCTTTGAGATACTTCCCGTTCTGTTTCAAGTAGGAATCAATTTGAGAGACAAAGGCCTGTTTGACCGCCCGTTCCGGAGATCCTCCATATTCCAGAAAGCTGGAGTTGTGGTAATATTCCGTTATCTTAACCCGGTTGGAGAAGGTCAGTGCTACTGACAATTTGACCTTATATTCCGCCTTATCCGCGCGGTCTTTTCCTCGGCGTTCCGTTTCCCAATACTGTACGGAAGTCAGCGCCTGCTCCCCTACTATCTCTTTGACATAGTCGGTGATGCCGTCCTGATAGACGAATTCCTTCGTCTCAAACCCAGATGGCGTCTCGTTTTTCAGCACAAATACAAGGCCCTGATTGACTACCGCCTGGCGTTTGAGGGTTTCTTCAAAAAATTCCAACGGGATGTCAATATCGGTAAAGACCTCCAAATCTGGTTTCCAGCGCTGACGGCTTCCGGTCTGTTTGGACTTGGTGGGTTCTTTCGATAATCCCCCCACATTCTCCCCCTTTTCAAAATGGAGGTTATATTGAAAGCCATCTCGTATAATTTCTGCATCAAAATACTCAGAGGAATACTGCGTCGCACAAGAGCCCAAGCCGTTGAGTCCCAGCGAAAACTCATAGCTGCCGTCATTGTTATTTTGATATTTTCCCCCTGCATACAGCTCGCAGAACACCAATTCCCAGTTATAACATTTTTCATTGGCGTTGTAATCTACCGGAATTCCCCGGCCGAAGTCCTGGATTTCAATAGAATGATCCAGATACCGGGTCACGATAATAGTATTCCCAAAACCGGCTCTGGCCTCGTCGATGGAGTTGGAAAGGATTTCAAAAACAGAATGCTCGCATCCTTCCAGCCCATCGGAGCCAAAAATGACAGCCGGTCTTTTCCGAACCCTGTCGGCACCCTTTAAGGCGGAAATACTTTCGTTGTTATACTCTGTTTTTATTTTCTTTGCCATAGTATCTCTTTTCTCTCCATTTTCCAGTTTCTCGTCTTTGTTACAGCAAAATTGCTGAAATTACCCTTCTGATTTTTTACATATCAATTTTTATCATACCGTTTTTGCCAATTCCTGTCAAGCAAAACGACTTTACGTCTTGTCTTATCCATCCCTATGTTTTGGACCTGTTTTCGGAAATATTCGCTATAATCCTCGCCAAAAATTGTTTTTGTCTTTTGAGATTTTATACTTAATCTTAATAATTTTGCTATTTTAATTGAAAATAGCAATTTAAGTTACAGAACCAGACTGGTTCTGTAATTGGCTTATGGGGCGTCGCCCCCAAACCCCGACCTACTTTTGATGTCCAAAAGTAGGCAAAAGGTGCCGGGGTCTGGGAGCCGGTGCTCCCAGAAACTTTCTTCTTTCTCCGAAAGAAAGTGATAGAGGAAAGTTGTTTTTGCATAGAAAGCTAAATTTCTGTTTTTATGATAAAATCCAATCTCTTATGACCGCAAGCATTTCCCGGCACCAAGAGGAAAATAGAAAAGGAAAATCAGTCTTACAGGGAAATCCCTGCGAAGAAATCCCAATTCTACGGGCATCCAAATTCGAGCGGTATTGATGGTAAAAATCCGTAACAAGAACGATTTGTTCCGGCAGTTCCTTTTTTTCAATCACTTCTTTTGTAAAAAGAAGGTTTTCTTTGGTGTCGCTCGCTTCACGCTCTTCATAAATCCGTTCTGAATCAATCCCTTTCTCGACTAAATAGGCTTTCATGACCTGGCTTTCCGCATAGAGTTCGTCCTCGCCCTGACCTCCGGTCACAACGCAGGGAAAATCCGGATTTTCCTGCAGCAATTCATATGCGGCGTCCAACCGGTTTTTGAGCATGCGGGAGGGACGATTTTCATTGGCTTTACAGCCCAATACTACCACAGTCTGATTTTGCTGTTGAGAAGAAGATGCGGAAAATCGGGGAAATCCCAGAGAAAGTATCACCGACATCACAAGAAATATACCAAACCCGATTCCGATGATTCCTCTAACTGCGTATTTTCCCTTACGGTTTCTGCCGTTTCCCCCAAAAATTTTTTCTTCTCCAATGCCATATAGGAGGAGTAGCAGTCCTACTAGCATCGGGAGCAACACCCCGATATGGGTGATTCCGTAAAAGAGCGAGAGAGCCGCCCAGAAAAAAGCAATTCCCCCTATCAGGATGAGAAACCATTTCCAGATGTTATTCACTGTCTGCCTCCTTCTATATTACTGTGTAAAGCTGTGTAAAAAACTGCGTTCATGCTTTTCTATTGTAACATGTTTTCGGAAAGATGTCATGAAAAAGGAAAACCGAATCGGCAAAAACTTTGCTGATTCGGCTATTTTTAGTAGAGATTGTTTTGAAAGACGCTTAGAATCGCCTGAAGCTTTTGAGTTACCGGACAGGAAGCGCCAAAGTATTCTCCGGGTACCAAATCCCCATAATAAGCAGCGTAAATTTGAATAACGTCATTTTTTATGGACAACAAAGAGGAAACATCCAAAAAATAAGTGTCGGAAGGATCAGAAAGCACATACTGGGGCAAGTATTTTCCATAAGAAAACCGTTCTGGATTGATTTGCGTAAATTCTTGTTCCAGTTGAGGAAGACTTCCCTGACGTTCCAAAAGTGTATAACAGCCTTGAGCCAGCGATTTCATAAAGCTCTCTTCTGTCCGGTTTCCGTTTTGAAGAAGCAGAAAAATTCCGCTGGATACATTTTCCAAACTTACCGCATCCTCTTGCGAGGGAAGATCTTCTACCAGCGTCACTGCAAGAGGCGTCCCTCTCCTGTACAATCCCCAAAGCAGCTCTCCGTCAGACAGAGAAAGCAGGTAAGAAAGGGTATCCACACTATTCTGGGCCGCCTGTGGCGAAGTGAAGTAGCTTCCGCGGACAGATTGAGGCTGTTCGGAGGTATGGAGATAAATCTCTACTCCATATTCCTGTTCCAATGCCTGAGCAGATGAAATCACATCTGAAAAGGAAAATGCTTGTTCCTCCTCTTCTGATTCTTCGGGAAGAGGGTCCCAGCCGGAATCAGAACCGGCGTGATCCGAACTTTGTTCAGGTGTACTGTAAAGATAATGATATTCTTCCGAATCCTCCTCGGAAGAAGGATCTGTTTTTACGGTGTCTTTTTTACTCTTGGAGCTGGTACTGTTCTTTTTAGAGGAGGACTTTTTTGAACTGGAACTTTTCTTGCTGCTGCTCTTTTTGCTGGAGGAGGAGTCCTGCTGTGTACTTTCGTCTCCATAAAACACCTCTGTATGATAGCTGTCTTTCGAAAAATAAACCAAAAGCACAACAGACAGAAACAGAAGTACCGCAACGATCCATAGGGGAAGCTTCTTTTTATCCATCCTCATCGCTCCAATGTATTAGTTTGTTTTTATACTACAAAATTGAATATTCCATGTCAATAAAAGGAACTATAATTCTTATTTTTCTACCTATTGACGAGAAGCAGGAATTCTTTTTCATTTTATTTGGATATATTTTCCTGTTAAAAAGGGAACAGAAATTTATCATTCAATTTTAAAACGATTTTTTCTATCACTTTCTTTCAGCGAAAGTGGAAAGCACCTGGGAGCACCGGCCCCAGACCCCGGCACCCTTTGCGACTCAACTTGTTGAGTTTTTCAACTGGGTGGAAAGGATCCTGCTCAAACGCCAAGCCTTCACGGCGTTTGAGTGAAGCGTTTTGCCTACTTTGACGCTAATCAAAGTAGGCCGCGTGCGGGGCGGCTCCCCGCAAAGCCTTCTTTTTTCTCTGAAAAGAAGTTGTAGGGAAAATAGTTTTAAAATAGAATGATAGATTTCTGTTTGTTTTTGGCCTTTTTATAAAAATATGTTACAATAGGCTTACTGACAGATTGAATCGAGAGATAAGAATCACAAGAAAAAGGCGGGAATGAGATGCTGCAATTTGTTCTGGGACGGGCCGGAAGCGGAAAGACTACCATGCTTCGGGAAAAAATTAAAATAGATGCTCAGCAGGGGAAACAAGTCTGGCTGATTGTTCCGGAACAGTTTACCTTTGAGACCGAGCGGAATTATTACGAAAACTTGGGAGCCGGCGTCTTTAAAAATGTGCAGGTGACCAGCTTTACCCGTCTGGCGCATCAGGTATTCAAGGAGTTCGGCGGTACGGCAGGAGACTATGCCGATGACAGCAGAAAACTGGTGCTGATGAATATGGCGCTGTTTGAGATTGCTTCTGAGCTGACGGTGTATGATAAAATGTATCAGAGCGGAAACTTTGCGGAGGAAATGGTATCGCTGGTAGAGGAGTTGAAAAACGCAGATCTCTCTTATCTGGAATTTGAAACCCAGGTGGAGAACCTGCCCCAGGGACGCCTGAAAGAAAAAGCGAGAGATATTTCCCTGATTTTCAGCACTTATGAGGCTTTTTTGTCTGAACAGTATAAGGACAGTCTGGATGATCTTTCCAAAGCGAATGAAAAGATCAAAGAGCATCATTATTTTTCCGGCGCACAGATTTATCTGGATGAATTTAAAGGCTTTACCGCCAGGGAGCATGCTTTGCTCAAAACAATGCTTCTGCAGGGGGAGAAGGTAGTGGTTTCCCTGTGTATGGATCCTTTTGGTTCCGGAGAGGAGAACAGTGTGTTCTACAGCGTTCACCGCACCTTTGAGCGTCTCAGACGACTTGCACAGGAAGAGGGGATTCCGGAAGAGAAGCCGATTTGTCTCAGAGAAAGCAGGCGTTTTGCCCTGCCGGAGCTTGCGCATCTGGAGCAGAATCTGTTTCAGAGCAGAATACATCCCTTTTCTCAAAAGCAGAAAGGGGTCAGTGCCTACCTTGCTGCCAACGAATATGAGGAGACCGACCTTGCGGCGGCACAGATCAGGACACTGGTGGAACAGGAGGGACTGCGCTATCGGGATATCGTTGTAGTTTCC
>CALWNT010000124.1 GCA_944382885.1 uncultured Clostridia bacterium
ATCTTTGTGGAACGCATTCTGCTGCAAGAACCCGACACGAATCACCTTGGCAACCTCAATCACCAGCTTTTGGTCATCCGGCAGTACGTCGGCGCCAATCAGCTTGACAATCTCCATCAGGTTGGCCTCTTCCGCCAAAAGAGCCGTAATCCGATGCTTCATCGGCAGGAAGTCTTCTCCCACTTCTTTTTTGTAAAAGTCGGCGAAATCATCCTCATATTCGCTGTAGCTGGTCATCCAGTTGATGGCCGGATAATGTCTCGCGTAAGCGAGATTTTTATCCAGCGCCCAGAAGCAACGGACAAAACGCTTGGTGTTCTGGGTAACCGGCTCAGAGAAGTCCGCTCCCTGAGGGGATACCGCCCCGATAATGGAAACAGAACCTTCGGTATCGTTTAAGTTAATCATGTACCCTGCCCGTTCATAGAAGCCGGACAGTCTCGACGGCAGATATGCCGGGAAGCCTTCCTCCGCAGGCATTTCCTCCAAACGTCCGGAAATCTCACGCAGAGCCTCCGCCCAACGGGAGGTAGAGTCCGCCATAATCGCTACATGGTATCCCATATCCCGGTAATATTCCGCCAAAGTGATCCCGGTATAAATAGAGGCTTCACGAGCCGCCACCGGCATGTTAGAGGTGTTCGCAATCAATACAGTACGGTCAGTCAAAGCCTTCCCGGTACGAGGGTCAACCAGCTCGGAAAACTCTTCCAATACCTGGGTCATCTCGTTTCCACGCTCACCGCAGCCGATGTAGACGATAATATCCGCGTCGCACCATTTGGCAAGCTGATGCTGGGTCATGGTCTTTCCGGTGCCGAACCCTCCTGGAATCGCCGCCGTACCGCCTTTGGCAATCGGGAACATGGTGTCAATAACACGCTGTCCGGTAATCAATGGTCTGTCAATGGGCAAACGTTCTTTTACCGGTCGAGGGGTCCTGATCGGCCAGCGCTGACATAAAGTCAACTCTTTTACCGTTTCTTCATCCACCCGCAGGGTCAGAATGGTATCGTTTACCCGGTAGCTTCCGTTTTGCTTCACTGATTCCACCGTACCCTCCAGATCAGGAGGAAGCATACACTTATGCAGAATCAAAGGGGTCTCCGGACAGGTAGCGTAAACATCCCCGCCTTTTAAGTGATCCCCTTCCTTTACCATAACCGTAACATCATAGGTTTTCTGAAGATCCAGCGCCGGAATATCAGAACCTGTTCCGATAAACGCGCCGGTTGCTTCTTCCATATCCTTTAAAGGCCGTTCAATCCCATCAAAGATATTGGATAAGATACCCGGTCCCAGTGTCACGCAGAGCGGAGAACCGGTCGGATAAACTGGTTCTCCCGGCTTAAGGCCGGTGGTTCCTTCATAGACCTGAATCGTCGTTTCTTCTTCCGTGATGGAAATTACCTCACCGATAATTTTCTGATGCCCTACATAAACCATTTCCTGCATGGAGAAGTCTTTGGTATCCCTTAATTTGATAACCGGGCCGTTAATAGAATAAATTACATTCGCCAATTTCGTCTCACTCCAATCATGGTTTAAAAGTCTACTTTCAGCCCGCACGTCCCGTAAAATTCCGGACGCCGATCCAAAAGCGCAGAGGCAAAAGTTTTGTCAACCAAAAGTCCCTTTTCGTTATCTCGCAGAATAAAACCACCCAAACGATTTTTCTTGTCCCCTGTTACGGTAACGCCTTCGCCGAACAGCTTTTTAATTTCTGCTTCCAGTTTCAGATCCTCTTTTTTCACTAGAATCTCCACTCGTTTTCTCGAAGCCTCATCCGGGAATTCCGCCAATGCTTTTTTGAGTTCTTCTACAAAATATGTCTGATACTCTTTGGTGGAGGAAAACGCCAACAGTTTTTCTTCTGCCAGCCCAAATACTTTATCTGTAAGTCCGTTGCGAAAAGAGAGCAACTCTCTTCGGGAGGACAATTTCTCCTTGGTCAGCAACTGTTTATATTTTGACTGGATCTGATGGACCTGAGCCTGCATGTAGGTAAACATTTTTTCATATTCCAGGTTTTTGGTCTTTTCCAATTCCAGTTCTTCATAAGCCTTCAAATCTTCTTGATATTTCTTTATTTTCTCATCTGTCTCTTTGGTTATCACATTCTCAAATGCGGCTACCTTCTCTTGATCGTATGCCATGTAAACACCACCTGACACATTTATGGTTAAATTTCAATCTCACTGCAAATGGAAACAATATTATCTCACTGATGCTAAATTTTGATTCCGATAGCTTCGCGGACATAATTGGTAATATTGTCGCTGATATTGGCCGTTCCATGACGGTCTGGAATTTCGACAATCAACGGGATTTTCGTATGTAATTTTATCTCATAAATCAGTTTGGGACACAGCTTGACTAATTTTTCCGATACCAGAATAATTCCGACTTCCGGATCATTACAGGCGTCATGAATGGCTTTCTCTACTTCATCCTGTTCATGAACCACTACGCCCTCAATACCAGCCAGTCTCATACCCATTTTCGTATCGATATTGTCGCTGACACAAAAAAATTTCATAAGAAATGCCCCTTTCTCTTTTCAGTGGCTGCGCCTTTTGGCGCAGCCGCCGAAACTTTCATCCGCCGGTTCTTCCTGGGTATGTACCCGCAGGAAAAACTTATAAGCTGTTGATAATCATGAAGGAAATCAACAAGCCGTAGATACCAATACCTTCGCCCAGACCAACGAATACGATGGATTTACCAAAGGTTTTCGGGTCTTCACTGCAAGCGCCGATTGCTGCAGGAGCAGAAGCGGCAACGGCAATTCCTGCGGCGATACAGGATAAACCGGTAACCAAAGCAGCTGCCAGATATCCCAAGCCTTCTCCCATGCTGACTACTGCCGCCGCAGCGTCCGGAGCAGCCCAAGCAACCAACTGGCCTACTGGAACGATAAAGCTTACCAGACACAGGCCAAAGAATGCGCACAAGTTAAAAATGATGGAATTTCTTGCCTTTTTACCGGTTCTTACGCCTTTATAGACAGGTACCAGCGGCATTAACAGTAAAGCAACGATTGCGAGTGGAATTAAAAAGAATAATACGGTTTTCATAAGAATTCTCCTTTTCTCTAACACATTATTTATTCAAAGCCCGTTATTTCCGAGCTTATTGAAACAGGACACAATTTCTATTTTTGATCCTCAAAATGAACCCCGGCAGGTTCAAAGGGCTTACCGTCCCCTTCGTAGAACCGGCTGAAGGTTTCATAGAATACCAGCCTCAACACCTGGATTCCTACCAGAAGGCCTTCCAGACCCATGACAAAAATATTTCCAAATACAACAACGATTGGACTGCCTGCTGTTCCTACTATCTCGGACAAGGTCATGACCACAGCCATCATACCTGCATGGCTCAGTACAAAGCCGCCTACCCGGAGGAAGGAAAGGGTATTGGTAACATAGCTTAAAAGAAATTCAAACAGCTCAAAAAAGTTCTGCATGATAAAGCCGGCGACTCCGCCTTCTAATTTGATTTTCTTTTTCCCGGAAACCAGCTTTCCCAGAGGCTCACGGAACATCATCATCAATACCGGAAGCACGATCACTACAAGGATAAATACCGGATTCAGCAGATTGATGCCGGACAATAAAAGCAGTACCGCCGCGAGAATCACTCCGACATAAAAAATCAATCCCGCAATGCCGTTATTGCCAAATACTGCCTGCTCATAGTCCTTTCTCTTCCATTTGAGATAAATATTCACAAGAATGGAAGAGACTACTACGACCACACCAATCCCTACGACACAAATCAACAGCATGTTGGTCGTCTGAGGCTTGAATACATCAATAGGCTTTTCTGCAAAGCCGAACCACTGGAACATGGGATCCAATAAATTCTCAAAGCCAAATACTGACCCATAAATCGTTCCGAATATCATACTGGAGATCCCGCAGCGAGACACAATCGCCGCAAGCTGCATCTTTTTCTTTTTCCAAATCAGCAGACCGCCTAAAGCAAGGATCGCTCCCTGTCCCAAATCTCCAAACATAATGCCGAAGAGCAGAACATAGATAAAGCCAATGAAACTCGTTGGATTCATATCATAGTAGCCCGGAAGCCCATACATATCCACAAACATTTCAAAAGGCTTAAAAAACCAGTTGGTTTTCAGCTTTACCGGCGGAGTCAGCCGAGCGTCGGCATCTTCCGGTTCCTCTTCACAGACAACGGTTTCCAAATCTTCAAACAGCTTTAAAAACTTGGAAACTTTTCTCTTGGGAACAAAGCCTTCCAAATAAAACTGGCTGTCCGATACCGCGGCATATCTGCGGTAATCAAAGGTATCGTGTTTTACCTTCATTCTGGAATAAATCTGCAAAATAGTCTGGCGCTGTTTTTGCTGTTCTTCCTCGATTTGATTGTCCATATCAGCGATTACAGTTTCCTCTCCCGCAATCTTTTCCCTGATATCCTGCGCCGCCAAGCGGGGCGTATCATGGGCGTAATCCGGAATTTCAATCCGCTCAAAGTAGAGAGAATCAAACAGGGCGTCAATCTCTTCTAATTGGGCGTTTGGCGCAAAATACATTCCCCAATAATAGTCGTCGTCATGATCAAAATCAAAGAAGAAAAAATTCTTTTTCGAAAAATAAGACAACTTCAAATAGCTGTCCGCCGGCAATCTGCCGAACCGAGCCGTAAAATGCTGAGAATGTCGAAACTCATCAAATTTTAGATCCAGCCCTTCCAGATGCTCTAACTGCGTCAGTACCTGTCTATGCAAAGACAAGTTTTCAACCGCCGTTTTTCTCTCTTTGGACAAAGCTTCAATCTTGTCTGTATGTTCTTTTAAATACTGTCCGCATTCTTCGTCGGAAAGGGTAAGCCCATCATACTCCTGATACTGGGGGGGAATGCCCAGCAGATTCATCAAATCTAAAGCCGACTGTAAGGGACCGGTATAGGGGTTCTCTTCTTTGGAAGCATGAAAGACATTCCCTGTTCCCTCTGTCGCCGCCAATTCAGGATGAAACAAATTGCTCTCACAGCACAAAAGCAATACTGGATCAAGGCTCGAAATCGACCCTACAATATTGATGAGCGACATCTTTTCTATAGACATGGATACACCACCTTTTTCCCTTTGTATAAAGTTTGGTGAAAGACCTTATACAATAATCATCTTCTTAATTTCCTCTTCCGAGATCTGATAACGAATCCCTTCAATAATATTGATCACATTATTGAGTTCTAACTTACTGATACTCAGATAAGTAAAAAAAGTAACTGATGCATAGGAAGAAATGTGAAGATGCTTTCTAAAACTGTGATAGAAAATACGGTTGGTCAGATCTTCAATATAATCAAAATGATCTCCTTCCGGCCCGTTTTTTCCATAAAATGTCTTTGAGAAAACAGAATGCAGTTGTTCACGGTTCTTCGCATAAATCATCTCTTCCAAATTTTTGGGAGTCAGACGGTAATAATACGAAAACAACATATTTACAATTCTTTCACCAGGCATATCAAAATATATTTTTGAACGAATGATTTGATTGATGTTGAGCAGTTCTATTCTCAATTTGAAAACATCCATCAATTCTTGTCGTTCCGCTCCCGCAAAGTTCTTCTGTATGATTTGAAAAGTCCTCTTGAAAAAATCCGCCCAAAACATATGCTCGCATTCCATATAACGAACAGGCTGTCCATCTTCTGAACGGAACTTCTTTAAAATTTTATCATACCCCGTACCATTGAGCACTCCAATCAACTGATCGAGCGTCCTCACTTTCGCTACGGCCATCAAATCAATTTCGCCGCTCTTCAGCAGATAAGCAGGCAGATCAAGGATATAACTGTCCGCCTCATTGGCCTTTAAGAGCAACACCATGCGGAGAATTTCTTCCATCTGTTCTTCCACAATCATCTGTTCAAAAAATTTGTCGCCTTTGTCACTCAAATACCGGCAGAGCTTGCTGTAATCTTCAAAAACAGAACGCCGCAGCAGATTTTCCAACTGCCCCCGGTGAATATTGCCCTCTGCAATACCGGCCAAAGCGGGAGCGAAATGGGTTCGGTTTTTTAAATAGGCTGCTACCTCATTGACAGACTTACAAGCGCACATCTCCTGATATTGTTCCGGGGTAATCCGCTTTCCGTACATTGCCCGAGCCTTTGCCATTATTGCGTTTCTGGCGCCACCACTCATATCACGACACCTGCCCCGGAGAAAAACTTTTATCTTCTAATACAGAGCGAAAAATCTGCTCTGTCCAGTCATCCTTTTTCTCATCAAAGATTTTGGCCAAACGTTCCTTTTCCTGCTCCTTTGACGCCGTTATCTTCTCTAGCGCCGCGTCAGCAGATTCCTTTTCAACTTTTTCATAGTCTGCCAAGTGATTCTGAGCATAGGACTCAATTTGTTCCGCCAATTTTTGCATCCGTCTGGCAATGTCTTGTTTGGCATTTTCCTGATCTTGCATAGCCTTCTCCAGACGGCTGCTTTCGCTCTGATCAATGGAGATAATACGGTCCAACAAATTCTTCATAAAGCTCCTCCTTTTCTCAAAAGTCAAACTCATAAATGAAGGATTCAAAAAACAACCTTTCATTTCGCAAAGTTGTTTTGTTTTTGGATCTTCAAAAATCCCTTCTTCTGAGCTTGTAGATTATTATAGCACCCGCCTTCTAAATTCGCAAGAAATAAAGTTACATGTTTCCTCCACTATCTGATAAAAGATTTATTTTAAATGCCTTATTTATGACTATTTTTTTAATATTATGAATAAATTGTTACTTATCCCAAAAACTCTCCATCGTTTATTCACAACAAAAAATAATGATCCGCAGCAGCAATTCTATCAATTTCTATAAATTGGCTTCAGAAGTCTATTTTGGAGACTTAAATGTTATAAAACTCGATTCTATGAAAATGAAATTTCAAAGAGGTGCACCGTCAAATAAAATTTCCAATAAACTGGTTTTTTATTCTTTGCATTACCAGATATCCTCTTTAAATGAAGCCCCTTTTCAGTATACCCGCTTTCCGGAAAAAGATAGTTTTAAAAACACGTTCAGAACTTTTCTAAAACAAAATACAAAGGGCTTTGGAATGTTCCAAAGCCCTTCAAACTCATTCTTTAATTCCAACTTACAGGAACCATGAATTGCTTAAACCTTTCTTTCAAATGAAACCACACATTCTACCGCACCGGTTCTGGGAAATAAATCAAACGCCCGATATCCTCTCACCTCATAGCCCCGCTCCTGCAGCAGTTTGCTGTCTCTGGCCGCAGTTGCCGGATTACAGGAAATCATTACCACCCTATGAGGGGCGAGGTGAGAAATCGTATTCAGCACTTCCTGATCGCACCCTTTTCTCGGAGGATCAACTAAAATGACATCCGGCGACAAATGTTCTGCTTCCAGCTGTTTGACAGCGGTTTTACAGTCCCCGCAAAGGAACCTCGCGTTCGCAATATCGTTCATCCGCGCATTTTCCCAGGCATTCTCCACCGCCTGAGGCACAATTTCTACTCCAATCACCTGTTTGACTCGTTTCGCGGCAGAAAGTCCGATAGTCCCCGCACCGCAATAAAGATCAAGGAGAATTTCTTCCCCCGTCAACTCCGCATAAGAAAGACCTTGTCGGTACAAAGCTTCCGCTTGAGGCTTATTCACCTGATAGAACGCCAAGGGCGAAATCTGTACTTTTACGCCGCAGAGAATATCTGTAATGTGATCTTTGCCCCACAGGGTGATACATTCCTCCCCCAAGATGACATTCGTTTGATCTGGATTATAATTCAGCACCACGCTGACGATTTGAGGGAACTTTTCCGTAATTTCCTTTGTCAATTCTTCCTGATGAGGAATTTTCCTTTGAGCGGACACTAGGCAAAGCATAGTTTCGCCGGTCGCTTCGGCAATACGCAGATAAATATGACGCAGCGTTCCCCGATGTTCCTCTTCCCGATAAACAGAAATTCGATAACGGTCAATTATGGATAATACTTCTTTTAATATAGCGGAAAAAATCTTCGGCTGCAAATCGCATTCTGTGCAGGGAATAATTCGATGGCTGTGTTTGGCAAAAAAGCCGGCTACCACTTTTCCTTCCTTGTCTACCCCTAAAGGATACTGTGCTTTGTTTCGATACCCGGAAATCCGCTCGCTCCCAGCAATGGGTTCCATCGGGGCAAAAATTCCCCCTAAACGCTCAAAACAATCCTTTACCTGCTGCTGTTTAAGCCTCAGTTCCGCCTCATAGGAAATATGGCGGTAACAGCATCCGCCGCACTGACGAAACACCGGACAATCTACCTCAATCCGATCTTCTGACGGAGCCAGAATCTGATCAATGATACCAAAGGCATAATTTTTTAGTACCTTCACGATTTTGACCCTCAGCTGGTCCCCCACCGCACTTCCGGGAACAAATACCGCAAATCCCTCTACCCGCAGAACGCCGTTTCCCTCTGCGGTGATATCGGTGATAACTCCTTCGTAATATTCATTTTTCTGAACCGGCAGCTCTTTTAAATATGCAGGCCTTTTTTTAGCTATCTTTCTTTTCATTCATCCAATTCCTTTGCTATTTTAAATTCGGTTTCAATGAACTAAAAATCACAAAACTAGCCTAAGCTTCCATCTACAAAACATATCTTTCTGAGATCCGAATATCAATCTCATAAAAATGATTATAGCAAAATTTTATTTTCCTCGCAATCTTCCTAACTAAACACAAATTTCCTATCAGAAGTTATTTGAAATTTTTTCTATCCTCATCTTTTTGTTTACATAAAATTCACAAATTACCCTCTTGCAAAATATATACAAATGAAGTATAATTAAATCAATGGTTAAGGAATTAACCAAAAAGTTTAAAATTTGGAGGTAATGATCATGAAAAAGTTTGTCTGTCAGGTATGTGGTTACGTTTATGAAGGAGAAGCTGCTCCGGAATTCTGCCCGCAGTGCAAAGCTCCGGCCAGCAAATTTGTAGAACAGGTTGAAGGCAAAGTTTCTTATGCAACCGAACATGTTGTAGGGATTGCAAAAGACGCTCCTGCTGATATTTTAGAAGGCTTAAATCAGAATTTTACCGGTGAATGCACCGAAGTTGGTATGTATCTGGCTATGGCTAGAGTTGCCGATAGAGAAGGCTATCCGGAAATTTCCGCTGCTTTCACAAAATACGCTTTCGAAGAAGCAGAACATGCTGCTAAATTTGCAGAACTCTTGGGCGATGTTGTAACAGATTCTACCAAGAAAAATCTGGAACTGAGAGCTGCTGCTGAACACGGAGCTTGCGACGGAAAAATGCAGCTGGCAAAACGCGCGAAAGAAGAAAACCTGGATGCAATCCATGACACCGTTCATGAAATGGCGAAAGACGAAGCTCGTCACGGCTGTGGTTTCGCTGGCCTGCTGGCTCGTTACTTCGGCAAATAAGAAACCGTTTACAGACTGAATTTATGGGACACTCACTATTTTGGTGGGTGTCTCTTTTTCCATTCCCTATTGTGATTATTATAAAGGTGATCTTTATGCGGAAAGCTATCATTCGGCCCATGCTTCAAAAGGACGCCTGGGAAATCTCTCATTGGAAGTACGAAGGAATTTATGCCTTCTACAATAAATCTGATGAAATGGCTGTGCCTCAAACCCCAAATGCGACCGTGAAGGACTCTTTTGTCGTATGCTGGGAGGACGGCCAGATGATAGGCCACTTTCATTTTGGCCACAGCGGTCAGATTCCTACAGAGGAAAAAAACGTGTATGAGCCTGGTTACTTGGATATCGGGCTCGGTATGCGTCCGGATCTCTGCGGAAAAGGAAACGGGACGGCCTTTGTAGAGATGGGCCTAGCCTTTGCCAGAAAAACATATCAAACGAATCGATTCAGGCTCTCGGTGGCCGCCTTTAACGAAAGGGCTGTCAAAGTATACGAACGCGTTGGTTTTTCTAAGACTTGCGTGGTAACAAACGCATATTTTAAAAACCTATTTTATATTATGACAACTTAATTCGTTAATGACAGCTGCGAATAGCCCCCCTATTTCCTATTCGCAGCTATTCACATCAAAAATATCTTCTTGACTAAGATTAAAAGAGGAAACAGAAATTTTGAATTGCACCCACTGTTTTTTACCCTTTTAATTTATGATTCATTTTATTTCTTTGCCGTCCCTGATCAGTTGTTCTTCAATCAGCAACAGTTTGTTTCCGATTTCATTCAGGCTGCGCTCCTCCGCCACTCTTCTGCCGGATAATGTGAGATCCGCCGCTGTCCCCTGAAGAATCTCCGCTGCCTTTTTCAAAAATGTTTTAAAATCATTGGCTTTATACACATTTTCCCCGTCGGCAAGCCAATCCTCATAAACCGGGATATCCCGTACAAGAACAGGAATCGAACAGGCTAAGGCTTCCAAAACGACGATTCCTTCGGTCTCTTCGTGACTCATAAAACAAAACAGGTCACAGCCGCAATAGGCGTTGCGCAATTCTTCCCGTTCAACATATCCGGGAAAATGTAGGTTTTGGGGAGCCTGCTGAATAGCAACCTGCACCTTTCTTGGAATCAATTTCATATCTGTATATCCAAACCAAAAAATTGAATCTCCGGCATCGCTTTCGCCATTTCTATAAATTCAAGAATGCCCTTACGAATGATGTAATGCCCTACTGACATGACGGCTTTATCCTGTTCCTTCAGTTTATATTGGCGGCGAAACAGATTCCTGTATTGCTGATCCCACTGAAAAAATTCTGTATCCACACCATTGGAAAGAGCATAAATCGGTTTATGGATGCCATAACTCCGAAGTATCCTTTTAGCATATGGGGTCGGCGTAATAATCGCATCTCCAGCCGAATAGCAAAAAATAAGCCATCTCTTGAAAAGCGGCGCAAGCATATTGGAAAATCGAAAAGACGACTGAAAATCTTCCATAGTGGAATGCCCGTAATACAAAACTCTTTTTCGTTTCCTCTTTGAGTTAAGCGCCACTAAAAGCGAGTCTGGGAAAACGGTATTGATATGTACGATCACTGCGTCTTCCTCATCCGTATAGGTGGTATCCACCCCTTTTCTCTTCAAGATGTCCTCCTGATGGTGCAGGGATTGTCCCACTCCGCTTTTTTTTACAATATCTGACGCACCGGTATAAAGTCTGATTTTCATATGTTTATACCCCCATTCCCGGTAAATGCTTAAAGATTTCCATCAGTCCCATGCTGTACAGTGCAATGGCGAACGGCTTTCCCAATAAAATAATCGTAATGAATCTTGCCAGTGTCATGTCTGTTGTCCCTGCCAAATAGCACAGAAAATCATCAGGAGCCACGGGTAGAAAAATCGCTATTGTAAACAGCTTGCTGAATCTTCCTTTTTCAGAAGTCTACTTTTCGTATTTATCAATGAGTTTTTGACTGAAAAAATAGGTCAAAATTGGTTTTCCAAAATATTTTGCTGCAAGGAACGCAATCACCGATCCCATGCAGATACCAATATAATTGTAAAAAAAGCCATTCCATCCGCCGTACATCAGCACCCCGGCAAGGCAGCTTACCCCTCCCGGAATAATGGGAATAACTACCTGCACCGCCTGAATCAAAATGAAAATAAATATACCAGCAAATCCAAATCCAGCAATAAAGTTTTGAAGTTCGGTTTGCGAAGAAAAAACGCCTGCCTTCCAAATAAATACAAATAGTGCCGCAGATAGAATAAAGAGTATGGCAGAGATAATTTTAAACATTCTTTCTTTGGAGCTCTTGTGCATAATCTCTTCCTCCTGACCTTTTCGATTTCCCCTCTTTCATTTTTAAAATGAATGCACCTCCAAGAACATTGTTTGCAAAATACATATAACAATCCAAAAGTTGCTTCAAACTGTTGCAATCATAAACTTTCTATATAATCTATATTATCCTATATAAATATTACAAATCACTGATAACAAACAGATAAACCACAATTAAACTGTATATAAACTGTCATACTCTTTCTAAAAGTACCAGGCTTAAGAGCCCCCAGATTATATGACATATGCATTCCCTGCCAAAGGAAATGCCGGCTAGGGCAATGAAAGTATCTCATTAGACTTACTGCAAATAAACCAGTTCCCCGTTCTAGCTTTATTGACTTTTATCCCCTCCGATTCTATAATAAAATTTGTCCAAAAATAGTCATAATTGATTGTAAAAAATCTGTGCATAAAGATTTTTACAGGATAAATTTTCTGGATGTAACTGGAGGAAGAAAGATGAAACTGGAAGGAAAGAAAATCAATTTTTTAGGGGACAGCATCACTGAGGGACATGGGACCTCCGCGCCGGACAAGTGTTTTGCAAGCCTGATGAAGAAAAAATATCATTTGCTGGAAGCGCGCAATTATGGTATCGGCGGAACACGTATCGCACGTCAATCCACAGTATCCGACAACCAAGTTTGGGACATGAACTTCTGTGACCGGGTAGAGCAGATGAGCCCATATGCAGATATCGTTGTCGTCTTCGGCGGAACAAATGATTTCGGACATGGAGACGCCCCCTTAGGACAAATGTCTGATCGGACTCCGGACACCTTTTACGGCGCCTGCCACACCCTTTGTGAAAAGCTCCTGAATCGTTATCCCCATGCAGTCATTGTGATGCTCACACCGCTGCACAGATGCAATGAAGAAAACCTCAAGGGAGATGGATTTAAAGCTGTTGACGTGGCTCCCTTATCCACTTATGTAGAGATTATCAAAGAAGTCGCAAAGTTTTATGCCCTTCCCATATTAGATCTCTTCTCTATGAGCGGTATTCAGCCAAGAGTTCCCATCATCCAAGAAACCTATTGTCCTGACGGACTCCATCCCAATGATGCAGGTCATGTGGTTTTGGCAGACAGAATCGGAAATTTTCTGCTGTCACTATAATCCGACAGGAGCATTCAAATTTCGAAAGGAGCATCTGCTATGTTAAAAGGTATCCCCAAAATCCTCTCTCCAGAGCTTTTGAAAGTTCTTTGTGAAATGGGACACGGAGATGTTTTAGTGCTGGCTGACGGCAATTTCCCCGCTGAGTCGGTAGGAAGAAATTGCAAAGTTCTCCGCTGTGACGGACATGGTGTGCCGGAACTATTAGAGGCTGTTCTAACTCTCTATCCTTTAGATACCTATATTCAAAATCCCGTCAAATTGATGGAAGTGGTTCCCTCTGATCCGGTGGAAACACCAATCTGGCATACGTATGAAGACATTCTTTCCAAGCATGATTCCAGAGGAAAAGACATGATCGAAAAGGTAGAGCGCTTTGCTTTTTATGAACAGGCCAAATCTGCTTATGCCATTGTCGCTACGGGAGAAAAGGCTCAATATGCCAATATCATGCTGCAAAAAGGATTGGTCTTAGAAGGGGACTAATAACGGCTATTAGAATTCTCTCGATCCATTCACTCATGAGAATAAAACTTAAAACAGGCTTGGCATAATGCCAAGCCTGTTCTTATCTGTGTCAGCAGAAAAGCAATTTTATTTTTTAAGAGACTATGTTCAAAAGACGTTATTGCTCTTGTCCAAATACGGAAAGATTGCTATTATATTCGGTCAAGGTAATTTCAAGATCTACAGATTCTCCATTACGAATCACCGTAAATTTCAGGACATCCCCTACAGAACTATCCTCTATCACCTGTTTTACTTCATCAGCCGTGGTAATATCTTGACCATTGAGGGAAACAATCCGGTCTCCCACTTTCATGCCGCCGTAATAAGCATCAGAATTTGCGGAAATTTCAGAGATATAGACCCCTTTTTCTGAGACTCGATACTGTGCCGCAGTCTGATCGTCAGCAATGGTAAGCAAGGTTACCCCAAGTTGCACCCGGCCTGTCACATAACCGTTATTGATTAGCTCTTCCGCGATATCTTTTGCTGTGTTCACCGGAATCGCAAATCCCAAACCTTCAATACCAGAAGCTGATGTTTTGGCGTTAACAATGCCAATCAGTTCTCCTTTGGCATTAAACAAACCTCCTCCGGAATTTCCGGGGTTAATCGCCGCACTGGTCTGCAACAGGGTCATAGTCTGTCCGTCAATGGCAATCTCACGGTCTAAAGCGCTGATAATCCCTTCTGTCACGGTACCGCCCAATTCGCCCAACGGATTTCCGATCGCAATACAGGTTTCCCCTACTGCCAAGGTGCTGGAATCTCCGAACACCGCTGCCTGAAGGCCGGTGGCGTCTATCTTAATGACCGCAATATCGCTTTCCTCATCGCTTCCGATGATCTGCGCTGTATATTCTGTTCCGTCTTTCAGGCGGACGGTCACTTCACTGGCACCGTCAATTACATGATGATTTGTGATAATATAGCCGTCCTCTGAAATAATAACGCCGCTTCCGGCACCTTCCGTTACATACTGTTGTAAATATTGATTGGTGGTTACATTTCTCGTGGTAATCTCCACAACAGAATTTTGTGTGGCCTCTACCACCGCAGCCAAATCTCCTTTTTCAGCTGTAGTAGAGGAAGTATTTACCAGAGACTGGGTCAATACAGGGGTTTTTGTGCTGCCGCTTTCTCCGAAAAATCTCTGCGCTACGTAACTTCCTCCAAAGCCGCATCCAGCTGAAACAATCATACAGGCCAAAATGAGAGCCACGACCTTCCCCTTTCCAAATTTTTTGGTTTTTACTCCTTCCTGAGACGGAAAGCTGGTATAGCTAGTCTGATTATAGTAAGAAGATGGATCTGCTTGAGGCTGATAAGTCTCCCACTGATTGACATCCGTAGCCGGAACGGCGCCTCCGTTTTGATTGCTCTCTGCCGAATTGCCGGTACCAGCACTGTTTTCCTCAACTGGTGTTCCCTGGGTATAAACGGAATTGTTTTGGTTTTGATCAAATCCATTTCCTGAATTCGTGTAATTATTTTCATGTAACATAATCTTTGCCTCCTAAAGTCGTTCTTGCTCATCTATTTTATTTTTGGGAATTCTCTTTTGATCTGTTTTTATCATACCCATCCCAAATGACAGATTTTTGATAACATCGTGAATAGTTGTTAAACCTTTGTGAAAGGGATGTGAAACCTTACCTCAATTTGGACACGCCAGCTTTACTCAACTAGTATTCTGGGCTGTTTATGAAATTTTTAATCCGGACAAAAATTTATGAGGTCACCTATCACCGGTTTTGGATACTGCACAAAGACTTTTCTAGAAATTAAGCATTACAGAGAATCATCATATTTTCTTCCTTCTGAAGCCAAAACCGTTCCCTTCCAAAGCATGGGAGGGAACGGTTTCTCTTTTACAATATTTCTTCAGACAAACATCGTCTAATCTCAGAAGGGTTCCAAGGATTGCACAATGCCATCAGAAAAGCATAATAGCGTTCCCCTTTTCCAAGTTCGGGGAAAGGCCGCTTTTGCTCATATCCCCGGCGAAAAGCTTCCCAATCCGGCACGCATCCTTTCAAGACCGAAAGCTCCCATTCCGGGGGACCGATTACATAAGCATCCAGATCTACTACCGCTTCCAAATGGTCAAGGGATTGAGAGAACAAAAACTGGTTGGCTGAAATGTCCGCCATCATGGGGACAAAAATCTTTCGGGAAGGCTCAAATCTTCGCGCCCGTTCCCAAAAAGAGCGGAGTTCTTTTGCATCCTGCCACTCCTCTTTGATCAGCCGTTCCCCTGCCAAATCCATCCGCTGTTTCAAATCCTGATAGGGATGGTGCTGAAGCGTTCCGCCGGCAGCAAATTCGTGTTGATGGAGGGAGGCGACATATTCTCCCAGCTGAAAGGCCACCTCTTTCGGAAATTCATCCGGTTCATATCCTCTGCCGGGACATTTTTCAAATACCTGTATTTGTTTTTTCTCATCGGCAAAGAAAAAATCCGGCACCGACATAGGACAATGCTCTTTCAGAAAGGCAGTTAAGGCCGGCATTTGACTCCGTTGTACCGAGAAATCGGAACCGAACACCCATTTCATCAGCTTCCAAAAAGGGGACAAATGACTTTCCTGCAGCCGCTGTTGTTTTAAGAGATATTCTTTTCCCTCAAAGGAAAAGGTCATGACCAAATGGCTGCTTTCTGAAATCAGAACGAAACTGCCCCAATGTTCTTCCACAAACTTTCGCAGCCTTTGCAATTCCTTACCATTCATCACGTTACTCAAACACTTCCCGGACAAAGCCACCGCCGATGACGATTCCTTCCTCATCGTACATCACGATAGACTGTCCTTTTGCCACTGCCCTTTGGGGCGTTTCAAATGTTACTTTGGCTCTCTTTTCCTCCAAGGGAGTGATATAAGCCTTTGCCAAGGGAGCTGCCGAACGGATCTTTACCTGGGCCTCAAAGGCTTCCATCCGTTCTTCCCCGGAAGGATAGGTCATTTGATCCACGATGGCGCTTTGATAATATTCCTGTCCCGCATCGGCCAAATAAACCCGGTTTTCCTCCGGATCAATCTTCTTGACAAAAACCGGACGGCCCAAAGCAATTCCCAAATGCTTTCTCTGGCCGATGGTATAGTGAATAATCCCCTGATGGGTGCCGCAGACCTCTCCCTCCGGAGAAATAAATTCGCCCGGCTGAGATTTTCCTCCGTTTTCTTCAATAAAGCGCACGTAATTATTGTCCGGCACAAAACAAATTTCCTGACTGTCAGGCTTTTTCGCACAGCTTAATTCCTCTTCCTCCGCCAAGGTACGCACTCTGTCCTTCTCCATCTCAGCCAGCGGAAAAACAAGCCGTTTTAGTTCCCGCTGCCCCAGCCGGTACAGCATATAAGACTGATCCCTTTTTTGACTCTCTCCTCTGGCAAGAAGATATTTCCCATCCCGCTTTAGAATTTTAGCATAGTGTCCGGTCGCGACCTTATCATAGCCGTATCGGTCGGCAACGTCAACCAGTGTTTTAAATTTCACATTGGGATTGCAGACAATACAGGGGTTCGGTGTTCTTCCGGCGCAGTATTCCGCAATAAAATAATCGGTTACATATTTTTTAAAGTCCTCTGTTTTATCCTCTACATAAAGGGGGATTCCCAGCTGCTTTGCCGCCTCTTTGGCATCCTGAACCGTCTGTTCATGAGCCTCGGACATTTTAATCACTACCCCGGCTACCTGGTATCCCTGCTTTTTCAGCAGCGAAACACAGGTTGCGCTGTCAACTCCCCCACTGAGTGCCACTAATATCTTCTTTTCCATAAAACCTCACAATCTTTCTCTTCCTTTTTCTCTTGTCACTAAATCGTCATTCCAAACAGTTGTCTGAACTGCTCTACCGCCTGCGCCAATTCCCGGGCGATTACAGCGATATCTTCCATGGTATGTTCTTCTCCCAAGCTGATCCGCACGGAAGATTTTGCAAGCTCTTTTGTCAGTCCCATTGCCGTAAGCACATGAGATGGTTCCCCGCCGCAGGAAGAACAGGCAGAACCGGAAGAAATGCAGATCCCTTTCCGATCCAGGGATAAAACGATTCCTTCCCCCTCCACACCAGCAAAGGAAGCGTTGATCGTAGAACAGATTTTTGTCCCCGCACCATTGATCTGAGCGCCGGGGATCAGAAGGATTTTTTTCTCCAGCTCCTCCCGGAGAAGGAAAAGCCGCTTTTCCTTCTCAGACAGTGTTTGCTTTGTCAGCTCCAGCGCCCTGCCCAGTCCTACAATTCCCGGGACGTTTTCCGTTCCCGCACGTCTGTTCCGCTCCTGTCCTCCTCCATGAAGAAAAGGAGGAAGTCTCAACCCCTGCCGGACATACAGCAGCCCGGTTCCTTTCATCGCCCCGAGTTTATGTCCGGAAAGGGAGAGCAGATCCGCCTTGATCCGATCCATATTCATCGGCAGGTTTCCTGCGGCCTGCACTGCATCGGTGTGAAACAAAATCCCTTTTTCCCGACAGAACGCACCGATCTGCTCTACCGGCTGGATCGTTCCCACCTCGTTGTTGACATACATTACACTGACAAGTCCAGTCCGGTCTGTGACAGATGCCTTCACCGCGTCCGCTGAAATTCTTCCGTCCCGATCCGGATGGATATAGGTAACTTCTATGCCAAAGCGGGAAAGAGAACGGCAGGTTTCCAACACTGCCGGATGTTCAAAAGCGGTGGTAATCACGTGGTTTTTTCCCTTTGCCAACATTTCTTCCGCCGCTGACTGTACGGCCCAATTATCGGCCTCTGTTCCACCGCTGGTAAAGAAAATCTCCTGTACCGAAGCGTGAAGGAAATCCGCCGCCTGTTCCCGGGCGGTTTCCACCGCGGTTCTGGCTCTTCTTCCCGCCTGATGGCTGCTGGAAGGATTGCCGAACTCTTGAAGCAAATAGGGCTGCATCGCTTCCAGCACTTCCGGCCGCAGGGGAGCCGTGGCATTATAGTCCGCATAGATCATTTTCTCATTCACCCCAAGCAGTCTGGAAGCGTTTTGACTGAGCCACCGCCATCTCGTCGCATCGCTCATTTTCCGGATGTCCTGCGTGACCCTTGACCCAGCAGAAAGACACCTCATGGATCTCCAATAAAGCCAAAAGCTGTTCCCATAAATCCGGATTCAAAGCCGGCTCCTTTTTGTTCCGCATCCAGCCGTTTTGCTGCCACTTTTTCGCCCAGCCTTTTTCCACGGCGTCGATAATATATTTGGAGTCGCTTGTCACCACTACTTTGCAGGGCCGTTTCAGCGCCGACAGCCCGGCAATTACGGCGGTTAGCTCCATTCGATTGTTGGTGGTGGAGGCTTCCCCTCCGCTGAGTTCCTTGACGGCCCCTCCGCATTTTAAGATGGTTCCCCAGCCTCCCGGGCCGGGATTTCCACTGCAGGCTCCGTCTGTATACATCGCTACTTTGGTAAGCTGTTCCATTTCCGTTTACTGCTCCTCTTGACTGTTTTTCTCCGCATCCGCCTGCTTTGAAAAAGGCTGATACTCTTCCAATGACAAATGAACGATCGGCGTGACCTGTCCTTCTCCGCTGGAATCTGGAAGATAAAATAGAATCGACATAGTAGAGCTCCCCACCAGAGAAGTAAAATCCCTGCTCTCCGGCATATCCGTCTGGGAAAGGCGTTCTCTCCAGTCAGAGTCGCTGAACTGGGATAGCGTGTCATAGAGCGCTCCTTCCGCCTGTTCCAGCGCCTTGCCGCGCACCAGCGATACAAACCCATCGCTGATGTTGACCATCTCAGACAAAGAGACCCGCTCTTCCTCCTCCAAAGAAATCTGTATGGTAAACCCGATGTAGCTGCTCCCTTCTTCTGTGGACAAATTGCCCTGAAACAACAGGCTTATCACTCCATTTTGCGTACCGGTGCTGTTTCCGGTAAGGGAAAACGCCTTATCCGATGTAAGACTTCCGTATTTAGATAGCTCTCGGGGATTTCCTCTAAAATTTGCTCTATCGGCAGAGAAGCCTCTTCCTGTAGTAATTCAGGACAGTTCACTTCTACCTTTTCGAAACCGGGAACAGAAAGCCTTTGTACCTTTTGAACCTGACTTTCCTCCGGAGAAATTTCCTCCTGCTCCGGGCTGACTTTATGACAGCCGGTAAGGACAGTTAACAGCAGACAGGCTATCCCAAAAAGCGCGGCAAACTTTCTCACGCTTTTTCTCTCCCTTTTTCCTGCGCCTCCAGAAGCAAGGCGTAAATCTCTGGAAATTTTTTCTGCAAATTCATCGGTTTCAGGTTTAAATCCGTCCAGGCATGAAGGGTAGTTCCGGTGTTAATGAGTTCTCCCTTTTGATTCCATACCTCATAATAAAACTCAATTTTCACCCGTGTCAAAAGACGGACGGAAACCGTTACCTTCAATTCATCCTCATAATGGGCAGGACGAATATATCTGCTGGACAGTTCTACCAGCGGCAGCATAATCCCCATCTGCTCCATCTGAGAATAGCTCATGCCAAAGGCCTTGATATATTCCGTTCTCGCCGCCTCATACCAAATCGGATAGACGGAGTGATGCGCCACCCCCATCTGATCGGTTTCCGCATATCGTACCACTATTTTAGTGCCTAAAAAATCCATGAAGACATCCTCCCCTATTTTTCTGCTTTCCACATATTATGACTATCATAACACGATTTGTAAAAAAAGGGAACCGCTGTCCCACTGTCAAAAACAGGGTTTTCCATGCTTCCACAGAAAACCCCAATTTTCTTCCTGTTCCCACGGCAGATACCCGTGCAGAACTATTATTTTTCTTCCTGTCTCAATTCCACCCGGCGGATCTTTCCGCTGATGGTTTTCGGCAGTTCGTCTAAAAACTCAACCACTCTCGGATATTTATAAGGCGCTGTACGCTCTTTGACATAGTTCTGAATTTCCTTTTTCAGTTCCTCTGTCCGCTCCGTGCCCTTTGTCAAAACGATGGAGGCTTTTACCACCTGTCCGCGAACCGGATCGGGCGTTCCTGTGACGCCGCATTCCAGTACATAAGGAAGCTCCATCAGCACACTCTCAATTTCAAAGGGGCCGATTCGGTAACCGGAAGACTTGATAATATCGTCTGTCCGGCCTACATACCAAAAATATCCTTCTTCATCGCACCACGCAGTATCTCCGGTATGATAATATCCGTCATGCCATGCTTCCTCACTCAGCTGAGGATTGCGGTAATAGCCGTCAAACATGCCGCAGGGATGCCCCTTACTGGTATTCAGACAGATTTCTCCTGTTTCGCCTGGTTTTACCGGCACCCCGTCATGATCCAACAGCACGACGTCATACTGGGGATTCGCTTTCCCCATGGAGCCTGGCACAGATTCCGTTCCAATAAGGGTTCCCAGCACCAGCGTAGTTTCTGTCTGGCCGAAGCCCTCCATAATATTCAGTCCGGTGGCCTTCTTCCACTGATAGAACACCTCTGCGTTTAACGCTTCTCCCGCTGTACAGCTGTATTCCAGAGAGGACAAGTCGTATTTGCTTAGATCCTCCTTGATAAACATGCGGTACATCGTCGGCGGAGCACAGAAAGTTGTGATATGGTGCTTGGCAAACATGGTAAGAATATCGTCTGCATGGAAACGGTCAAAATCATAGGCAAAGATGGCAGCCTCACACAGCCACTGGCCGTAAATTTTTCCCCAAACCGCCTTAGCCCAGCCGGTTTCGGAGATTGCAAAATGAAGCCCGTTGGGATCTACATTATGCCACCAGCGAGCTGTGACGATATGTCCCAAAGGATAGGTAAAGTCATGGACAGCAATTTTGGGATAACCGGTGGTGCCGGAGGTAAAGTACATCAGCATGGGATCTGTACTCAAGGTAGCCTCCTCTCCCCATGGGCGCGGGAAGATATCCGACATCTGCTCATATTCCTCTGTAAAGCTGCGCCAGCCTTCTCTTTTGCCATTTACGATAATTTTTACTTCCACCGTAGGAGATTCCGGCAACGCTTCTTCTACCGCGTGGGCAACTTCCCCGTCCGCAGTACACAAAATCGCCTTTACTCCGGCCGCATTAAAGCGATAAGCCAAATCCTTTTTGGTCAGCTGATTGGTGGCCGGGATGGCTACCGCTCCCAGCTTATGCAAAGCCACCAGGGTAAACCAGAATTCATAATGGCGTTTTAAAATCAGCATGACCCGGTCGCCCTTCTGGATTCCCAAGGACTTCAGATAGTTGGCCACCTTGGAGGACTCTTTGGAAATCTGAGCAAAGGTGAAATTTTTCACTTCATGGTCATTGGATTCCCAGACCATCGCCAGCTTCTTCGGATCCTGTCCGCCAAGCACATCCACTACGTCAAAACCGAAGTTGAAATGCTCTGGAATCTGAAACTGAATATCTTTCAAATTTCCCTTTTCATCCAAAGTTTCCTGAACATAGCGTTTATAAAGCAGGTTGTCCCTCGTACGGAGCTTGGCCGGTTCTTCCTTCGGCACCACACGGCGGATCTCTTCTTCGTTGTCCAGCTCACCCTTGATTCCGATCGCTAAAAAACGGCAGTCCTTGCCATCGATAGCCACCATGCCGTGTTCATGAGAAGCGTCATAATAGATGCTGTCTCCGGCATGCAAGATTTCACAATGTCCATCGACCCAGATTTTCAGCGTACCTTCCAGCACATAATCCAGCTCCTGTCCGGCATGGGTCGTCATCCCTACCGGCGCCTCTTCAGCATCTTTGCTGTAAGCGACAAATACTTCGCAGGGTTCTGCCAGACGATCTTTCAAAACAGACGCCAGATGGCGATATTCAAAGCCTTCCCGGCGTTTGAGAGGCATTCCATGTCCGTTCCGGCAGACAGTGTAGGTTTCCAGCCGAGGGGCTTTCCCCGTTACGATCTCGCTGATATCCACTCCTAAATAATCGGAGCAGGTAACCAAAAACGCCACGGTCATATCCTTTTGGCCGCTTTCGTATACCCGGTATTCTTCTTCGGTCACACCTGTGGCCCGAGCCATATCCTGTACGGAACGCTGGGACATTTCCCGCAGTCCTTTCAGTCTTCCCGCTACTGATTTTAAACGATTGTTCATAGAATTAGCCTCCTAATTTATTTCACCTGATTTTGGATTTCGCCCTTTAAAAATCCAGCAAGGTTGTCATAGACGATATCCAACAAACGCTGCCTGGTTTCTCTCGGCGCCCAGGCGGTATGAGGGGTAATACAGATATTTTTGGCAGTCAAAAGAGGATTATCCTGTCGGATCGGTTCTTGAGAAACCACGTCCACATACGCCGCACTGATTTGCCCCTGATCCAGAGCCTCTTTTAAGTCCTGCTCACAGAGCACCGGGCCTCTGGCCGTATTGATCAGCACAGCTGTAGATTTCATCTGTTCAAACTGTTCTTTGCAAAACATCCCCTGAGTCTGAGGAGTCAGCGGGCAGTGGACGGACACAAAATCGCTCCGCTTTAAAAGTTCCGAAAAAGAAACAAACTCCACAAAGGGAAATTGCGCTCTGTCCTCCTGCCGAACGGTACGGGTAGATACCAGCACCTTCATATCAAATGCTAAGGCAAGCTTCGCCACCTGTTTTGCGATATGGCCGAACCCAATCAGTCCGATTGTTTTTCCCTGAAGCTCCATCAATCCCGTCTCGTAGAAGCAGAAATTTTTTGCGTTCTGCCACTCTCCCGCCATGACGCGGCGGTGATGCCGGTCTATTTTGTTGCAGTAATGCAGAAGATAGGCAAACACCTGCTGCGCCACCGCTTTGGTAGAATAATCCGGTACATTGGTAACCACGATCCCCCGTTCCGAACAGGCTTTCAGATCGATGATGTTATAACCGGTGGCAGTAACTCCGATATAACGCAAAGACGGACATTGCTCCAAAACCGCTCGGTCAATCGTACATTTATTGGTGATGACAAGCTCCGCGCTTCCAATTCTCTCCGCGATTTTTTCCGGCGCAGTGCGTGGATAGACCGAAAGCTGCGCTAAAGAAGCAAATGGATCAAAACTCAAATCATCCGCTGCTACCGCATAGGAATCCAAAACCACTAATCTCATCATGATTTCCTCTCTTTACCTAACTTGTCACGATTCGCTCAAATGGGACGATCCTCTTCCTTTCTGAGCAAATCCCATCAAAATTGCTTTTCAAAAAGCACTAGAAATACATTGTTTTTTATTATACTACATTCCAGCGGTAATTTCCACTTTTTTACAGACAGAACCATTGGCTTTTTTCGACTCCTCGTCTATTCGCTTACAGTTGTCAAAAGCTTACAAAAAAAGACAGAAATCAGCCTTACTTTTTGCCGGTTTCTGTCTTTTGATCATTTCTATTCCAATGGTCGGTTAAAAATTTCTTCTGGACGGCGAAGTCCTTCCCTTTTTCTGCTGCATTCGCTGAGGCTTAGAACGCCACAAAAAGAATAAGAATAAAAACAGCAGCATCAACTCGATTAAGCCCAATACCAACCGATAACTTCTGGAGGCGCTCAAATAATAAAGCATCATAGACGGAATCCATATCACCAGTACCAAATAAAAAGGGTATCTAGTCTCCAAATACCTCCAGATAAAAAAGGGGGTTGCCAACACAGTAAATATGCAGTGGAACACAAAGGTCAAGGACAACATCTCCCCATTTTTCAGACGTACCAACTATCTTATTGCGTCAAAAAAAAGAATTTCCCCCTCTTTTTGACTCGCCTTATGGTATCACATAATATTCTCCATTTCATGACTATTTTGTGAAATATCTGTTTCGAGATGGAAGCGGACTGCTCCTGCTGATTTTCCGATTAACCTTATCTTTTCAGAAGCAGCGCAGTTTGGGCATGCTTCTCCAACAGTCGAATGACACTGGTGTAAACAGCCTCATGGGGGAAAAACATCACTTTCTTGACCGAATCTCCCTCTTTCTTTCCCCTGTTCCAGAAATCCACCTCGAATAGAGCCGACGGGATATTTCTCCGCCTTTTGGTTCCTGTTTCGCCATTCTGGTCATAAACTTCTCCAAAGGTAATTTTTTCCAAATTTTCTAAATGAACTGCTACAGGAGGAAAGTCTCCGCCCTCTTGAAAGGCGTAATGTTCTGTCAACGCAAATCGCGCTGCATGCTTGAGGCCGGAATTGGGCAAACAATATTCCACGCTGCACTCTGGATGAGAAAAACCGGCTGCCATTTCAGTAGCAAACTGCCCTTGCTCTTCTTTCGTAAGCGTCTCTTTCATCGCCCGATACAGCAGTTTTGCTTGCATTTTGGGCCGTAGCCGATAAAGAGAAACCGCCAGATATGGCACACAGGAAAAAAGGATCAAAAGGAATCCCCAACCAAAATAATAAGGCAAAGCAATAATCTGATCCCTGAAAAGGCCAAAAGCACCGAACAGCAACTCAATAAATACCGCAACTCCTGCTGCGACGCGAATCAGTTTTCGCCTTACTGGACGATTGTTCTTTCGATACCACTGAATCTCCTCTTCCAGCCAGCTTTGAAAATGTGAATCCATGTTATTTCCCCCATCAGGTTCTTTCTTCCTATTCCAGTATAGCACAAACCATATCATTTTCCACTGTCAAATTTATCATATTTTCGTTTTATCTATTTTATTCTATCAATTTCTTCCTCTATCGACCAAATATCTCAGCCGATACAAAACTGAAATTCAACCTTCTCATAATTTCGCCCTACATCGAGCATACTAATCCAAAAAGGCAAAGGAGGACCGAGATGAACCCCAAACGAATCATTGCCGCTTTCAGTATGTTCTGCATTTTTGCCACCGCATTATATCTGCGTATTGCATTTATTATGTCGGATGATTTTTATCTTGAAACCGCCAAAAGTCAATCCAGCTATACCCTTACGATTCCCGCCAGCAGAGGGATTATCTATGACAGCAATCTCAATTCTCTGGTACGTCAAAAAATGACTTATCATGCTGCTGTTCTGCTCAATGAAAACAATTTTGAAACCATTTTATCCCATGCTCAGGGAGTGACCAAAGAGGACTTGCTCACGCAGATGCGTACTGGAAAACCCTTTATCTGCACATTGGATACTTATCAGATCAACGACCCAAACTGCATTATCTTTCCCGGATATGACCGGGATGAGGAAAGCGGCACCGTCCGTCATATCGTGGGATATTGTCAGGACGGCACTGGAATGTCCGGGGTGGAAAAAGCCTATGACGAGCTTCTCTCCGCCAAAGACAGCCCAACTAAAATCACCTATGAACTAGACGGCGTGGGCAAGGGATTTACCGATAGGACGCCGGAAATCACCTATGGCAGCGACGCAAAGTCCGGAGTTGTACTGACCATCGACCAGAACATTCAGCAGCTGTGTGAAAAAATCGGGCGGGAAACCATCGAAAAAGGCGCCATCGTCGTGATGGAGACCAAGACCGGAAAGCTCAAAGCCATGTGCAGCTTTCCGGAATTCTCCCTGGAAAATCTGGAAGATGCCGTCACAGATGAAGAAAACACGCCCTTTCTTGACAGAAGCATCTCCCCGTTTAACGTAGGTTCTACCTTTAAAGTGGTCACCACTACCGCCGCACTGTCTATGGGTATTTCTCCCCAAGAAACCTACACCTGTACCGGAGCCTATGACTTAAACGGCACTGTTTTTCGCTGTCACGAGCATCAAGGTCACGGTACGCTGGATCTCAAAGGAGCGCTGATGGCAAGCTGCAACCCTTATTTCATCCATCTGGGATTACAAATCACCCCTTCCGTCTTTTTAAAAACCGCCAGCGACTTGTCCTTCGGCAAACAGTTTGAATTGGCTCCCGGATTGTATACCCAGTCCGGTTCCCTTCCTACCTCTGCACAGTTGGAGGAACCCGGTCAGCTGGCAAATTTAAGCTTCGGACAGGGATATCTTACCGCCACTCCCATTCAGCTGGCTCAGATGTTTTCCAGCGTAGGAAACGGCGGCTTTACCCCTAACCCCATTCTGGTAGAAGGCACCACCGAAGATGGAAAAACCGTCGATTCCACAGCCAAAACTCAAGGCGTTCAGGCTATGACAGCAGAGATCGCCCAGATCATTAAAGAAGATCTCACCGCCTGCGTCATGGAAAAGGAAAATCAGAAGTCTACTCCTCAAACTACTACCGCCGCCGGCAAAACCGCTACCGCGCAGACGGGAATCTTCACCGAATCCGGTGAAGAACTCTGCAACGGTTGGTTCGGAGGATTTTTCCCAGTGGAGGATCCCAAATATACCGTAGTAGTCATGGCCGAACAGGCGGGAGAAGGCAGTTTGGTCGCCGCGCCGATTTTCGCTCAGATCGTAGACGGTATCAATCTGATCGAAGGGGTTTCCTGATTTGCTTCCTTTTTGGAAAGAACGCCAAATCTCCTGTTCATCCTCCGCGTATTGTCTCCAACACGACAAAATTAGCGGTAACGCCTTGACAAAAAAACACTCTAAGCCCTATAATAAAGATAACTTTTGACATACTAAAAGGGCTGTGAAGAGATCAACCGAATGGTTTCGCAATTTCAGAGAAAAACTCCTGGGCTGAAAGAGTTTCATTGCATCTTCGGGCGCCGTCTCAGAGCCGACAGTGACGAGCTGTACGTCCTCCCGCGTTAAGGGAATCAATGAAGCGGTGAAAGAACGCCGTAAAGACGGCTTCTTTGACAAATTGGGTGGTACCACGGAAACTGTAAGAGCCTTCGTCCCATAAAAGATGGAACAAGGGCTCTTTTTATTATGTCATCACAAAAAAGGAGACGAAGAAAATGGAATGGACTGGCTTAAACGAGCTGAGAGAAAAATTCTTGAGTTTCTTTGAGAAGAAACAGCATACCCGCTTGCAGAGCTTCCCGCTGCTTCCCCAGGGGGATAACAGCTTACTGCTGATTAACTCCGGCATGGCGCCGATGAAAAAATGGTTTTTAGGACAGGAAACCCCTCCCAACAAGCGGGTCACCACCTGCCAGAAATGTATCCGTACACCGGATATTGAAAATGTAGGGAAAACCGCCCGTCACGGCACCTTTTTTGAGATGCTCGGCAACTTCTCCTTCGGAGATTATTTCAAGCATGAAGCGACGAAATGGGCCTGGGAATTTGTGACCGAGGAGTTAAAACTTCCCGTGGACCGTCTGTGGGTTTCGGTCTATGAAGATGACGACGAGGCAATCGATATCTGGGTCAACGAAGTAGGCGTTGACCGCAGCCATATCGTCCGTATGGGAAAAGAGGACAACTTCTGGGAAATCGGCGCAGGTCCCTGCGGTCCCTGCTCGGAAATTTACTTTGACCGGGGCGAGGACAAAGGCTGCGGCCGCCCGGACTGCGCCGTAGGCTGCGAATGCGACCGCTTTGTAGAGTTCTGGAACCTGGTGTTCAGCCAGTTCGACAACGACGGCGAAGGACATTACACCAAACTGGAACATCCCAACATCGATACCGGTATGGGATTAGAGCGTTTAGCCTGCATTATGCAGGGGGTAGACAACCTCTTTGAGGTAGATACGATTCAGAATATCATGAAGCATATCAGCCAAATCGCTGGTGTAAATTATCACGACGACCCGAAAAAGGATGTTTCCCTCCGGGTTATCACCGATCATATTCGTTCTACTGTCTTTATGCTGGCTGATGGTGTCACTCCATCCAACGAAGGCAGGGGCTATGTTTTGAGAAGGCTGCTTCGCCGGGCTGCCCGTCACGGCAGACTTTTGGGAATCAACCGTCCCTTCTTATATGAAGTAGTCTCTACAGTGGCGAAGGAAAACGCCGTGGCTTATCCGGAACTAACCGAAAAACAGGCTTATCTGGAAAAGACCATCAAGTTTGAAGAAGAAAACTTCAACCGCACCATTGATAAAGGATTCGAGATGTTAAATCAGCTGATCGACGAGGTTGAAAATTCTCAGGGAAATACCCTTTCCGGAGAAGACGCCTTCAAGCTTTACGACACCTACGGATTCCCCATCGATTTAACCAAGGAAATCGTGGGAGAAAAAGGTCTGGAATTAGACGAAGACGCCTTTATCAAACTGATGGACGCCCAGAGAGAACGCGCCAGAAAAGCCAGAATGTCTATGGAGGACGTGGCTTGGGCCGACGAAGTCTTAAAGCTCGACGGTGTTCAAACCGAATTTGTGGGCTACCATACCCTGAAAGCTCAGGGAAAAGTTTTGGCGATTTTGATGGACAATGAGTCCGTCTCCTCCGCGGCCGCCGGACAGAAGGCTACCATTGTATTTGATAAAACCCCGTTTTATGCGGAAAGCGGCGGACAGGTTGCCGATAAGGGGAAAATTTCCAACGAAAATTGTCTTGCTGGAGTGTTAGACGTTCAGAAAACCACTACCGGGCTGTTTATCCATGTTTGTGAAATCCAAAGCGGTATAATCTCGGTAGGAGATACCGTTGAGTTAGAAGTAGCCAAATACATCCGGGAAGCTATTATGAGAAATCATACCGCAGCCCACCTGCTTCAGGCCGCACTGCGAAATGTGCTGGGCGACCATGTGCATCAGGCAGGACAGCTTGTTACCGCCGACACCCTGCGCTTTGACTTCTCTCACTTTGAGGCCATGACAAAAGAAGAAATCCAGAAGGTAGAACAGCAGGTCAACGCCAAAATCTTTGAATGTCTTCCAGTTACAGTGAAAGAAATGAACATCGAAGATGCGAAAAAGACAGGCGCCATGGCGTTGTTCGGAGAAAAATATGGCGACGTGGTTCGGGTAGTTGACGCTGGCGGTTATTCTGTAGAATTCTGCGGCGGTACCCATGTGGACAACACCTCTAAGATCGGATTATTCAAGATTGTAAGTGAGTCCTCTGTCGCCGCAGGTGTCCGCCGTGTCGAGGCGAAAACCGGCATGCAGATTCTGGAACTCTTGCGGGAATCCTCCATGACTATTCAGAAAGCCGCCGCTCAGTTAAAGCTTTCCAACTCCGGAGAGCTTGTGGATAAATGTGCTTCTCTGATGAGTGAACTGAAGGAAAAAAATCATGAAATCGAACATTTAAACCAGAAACTGGCTTCCATGCAGTTTGGAAATATTCTGGAAAATGCTCAGGAAGTAGCAGGCCTGAAAGTAGTATCCGCCATGATTACCGATGCAAAATCCGAAATTCTGAGAAACATGGGCGATAAACTAAAGGAACAGGAACCGAACGTAGTAGGCATTTTGGTCGGCGTCAATCCAGAGCGCTCTACCATGCTCTGCGTCTGCGGTAAAGAAGCGGTAAAAAAAGGCGCTCATGCCGGAAAAATCGTCAAAGAAGTAGCCGCCATTACCGGAGGTAAGGGCGGAGGACGTCCGGACAATGCAATGGCAGGCGTGATGGACAACAGAAAGATCGATGAAGCGCTCCTTGCATTTCCTGAAATTCTCAAAGGCATTCTGTAATTACACTTTTATGGCTATATTACGAAAAGAGGGTTCTTATGTCTGATTGTATTTTCTGCAAAATTATTGCCGGTGAAATCCCATCCAAAAAACTGTATGAAGACGAGCTCTGCTATGCCTTTTACGACATTGCTCCTCAGGCTCCGGTACACTTTCTGGTAATTCCGAAAGAACATATCCCCAGCACTGACGATCTGACAGAAAAAAATGCCGCAGTGGTTTCCCACCTGTTTCTGGTCATTCAGAAGCTGGCAAAAGAAACCGGCTTGACAAATGGTTATCGTATCATCAACAATGTCGGCGCAGACGGCGGCCAGACCGTAAAGCATTTTCACCTTCATGTGTTAGGCGGGGAAAACCTTGGAGAACAGATGATTAACAAATAATAGTTTCATTTTCTGAATGATTGCAAAAAAGATGGTGCTTTGCACCATCTTTTTTGACTCAACGATTCGACAATTCTCGACGAAAGCTGAATGGACTTGTAATGCAAAAGATTTATATTGGTGTTGCGCGGCAGCAAAAACATCGAAAATTGTCGAATTGTTCCTTATCGGGAGCAAAATACGTTCTAATTTATCGTATTATTTGATAAAAAGAATCTCCTGGAGTTTACTTATGAAACATACAGAACAAAAAATTAAACATGATCTTAATTTGGGGCATAATTTAAGGGCATTGAGAAAGCGCTCGGGGCTGACTCAAGATCAGGTTACTGCTAAAATGCAGCTAAAGGGTTTTTCTATGACCAGAAGCGGCTATTCTAAAATAGAGTGCGGTATCTCAAATGTTTCCATGCAGGAAATACTCGCGCTGAAAGAATTGTATCACGCGGAATTTGAAGAAATTTTTAGAATCATAGAGTAAACTGTCGAAAGGGTCATTGAGAAGCAGTCTGTTCGGCTGTTTCTGTTTCATATCCGATTCACAATAAGGACTGGCGAAAGCCTGTCCTTGTTTTCTTTTTGGGGCAAATCCGCACAGAAATAAATTACACAGTAACAGGAGGGGAAACTGATGAAACGCTTTTTCTGTCTGATTGGAGGCGGCAGCTTAGTCACCGCTTTCTGCTGTTCTTACTTGACAGCGGCACAACTGATAGGATTGATCTGCGTTTTGGCCTTTCTCTTTTTGCTGGCTTGTTTACTAAGATCCCACTGGATCAAGGCCCGGCTGTCCATTTCTAAATCTGTCCTCCTTCTCTTTCTGGGAAGCACCGTTTTGATAAGCGGGCTCTTTTTCGCAAAAGAAGTTTTTTCCTACCTGCCTGCTTCTGCACTGGCCGGAACGGAGCAAATCGTTACCGCCCGCGTCACAGACATTGGTCTCCGGCCCGGAGGACGGTATACTTACGCCATGAAAGCCGAACAGATTTCTGAGGAAGCGCTTCCTTTTCCCTTCACCTTTTATTGCTACAGTTCAAAATCCCTGTTTGCAGAGCTAGGAGATTCTGTCACGTTGGAGGTTACGTTTTTTGAACCTACTGAAAATGACTTTTTTCATTCCCAGCGATATTATAAAGGGGAAAATATTTATCTAACTGGATATGCCGACTCCTATACGGGAGTAAAAACGATTCAGCAGGAAACAGACTTTATTACCCGGTGCCTGTCTCAGCTAAATAAATTTCGCCACAGCCTGTATGAAAACATAAACGAATTTCTTCCAACCAAAACCGCTTCCGTTTTAGGCGCAATGATACTGGGGTTCCGGGAGGATATCCCCTACTCTCTGGAGCAGGATTATATCGATTCCGGGATTATCCATCTCCTTGCCATTTCAGGGATGCATGTCCTAATCCTCGCCCTCTTTGCGGAAAAACTGTTTCATCTTCTGTTTCGCAGAATTCCTGTCCGACAGGAAGCGTTCAGCGCAATCGGAGTAATCATCGTGGTGATCCTATTCCTGTTTTTAAGCGGGATGCAGGTCTCCGCCCTGCGCAGCGGCATTATGATGATCGTATTGCAGGCTGGAAAGCTTTTTTATCGAAAAGCGGATTCCCTCAACTCCCTGTTCCTTTCCGGATTTGTCATTGTTTTGCAAAATGTTTATGCTATAATGGATATAGGATTTTTGATGTCCTTTTTCTCCTCTCTGGGGATTATTGTATTAAGTAAACCGATGACGGACTTTATGATGAAAAAGCTGGGATTTTATTCCCTTGCTTTCCGGCAGTTTGTGGAAAGCGTATGCATTTCTCTTTCTGCAACAGTCTTTTTGCTACCCATCTTCATCAGCTCTTTCCGTTCATTTAGTTTGATCGCTCCGGCAACGAATCTCGTAGGCGGCGTTTTAGTCACTCCAGTCTTGGCTCTGGGATTTCCAATTGTCTTAGGCTCCGCCTTTCTTCCGCAAGAGATCCTCTCCCTATTGTTTGACCTGGAAGGATTTCTGCTCACACTACTGAACGAAACCGCGTCTGCTTTTGCCGAACTCCCCTTGCCCAGCATTGGTTTCGACTATCGGGAAATCGATCTTGCATGGATTTTCTTTTTCCTGACGGGAACAATCCTGTTCCTTTTGGGAAAATATCTTCGCTTCTCCAGACAGAAATCGGCTCTTTTCCTTTTTCTTCTGCTGATCTTCTCTTTGTCCAGCGGCTATCTAAGCCTTTATCGAAATGAGAAAAATTCCCTTGAGGTCTACTTTGTCGGGGACGGAACTACCGCCAACTGCATTCTCAAAAGCAGAGGACAGGTCACGGTGATCTCTCCGAACGACGATGACTACATTGACGAGGCCACCTGCTCTTTTTTGAGGAAAAAAGGACTGCGCCGTGTGGACAATCTGATTCTTCTGTATCCCTCCTTTCGCGCCTACCAGGATACGGTCAATTTCATCGAAACTGTTCCGGTTACCAATATCTTTTATCCGGAATCCAACCTGAACGCAGAATTCACCCTGACTCGATACCAAAAGGAAGAGACCAATCTGTTTCCCATCAACGATGATCTGCAGGAAGTGCGTTGTGGAAAGGATGAGAATTTTTCGATCGTATTTGACATCATCTCCGGTGCGGTTTCTCTGACTGTCTTTTTTGAAGAAAATGAGCTTCTGTTTTTCGGCACCGCCAATGCCTCGCGTGACAGCGAGGCGGTGATCCGCTGTCTGCGGGGAAGTGATTTTTCCAAAGCATCCGATCAGACAGAAAATACGGTTTTGTTAAATCCCGGAAAATATGCTGAAGAATTTGAGAAAGCCGCTTATCTCCATCCAGTTTCATTTACCTTTCGGTCTCAGAATCATTGATAGAAAATCAATAGAAAGGAATTTTCATATGCCAATCTATTCGGACGACCAATTGCGCAGGGAAATCAAAGCCCGGCACATCTTCCCCCTTTATCTGCTCTATGGAGAAGAAGGCCATCTATTGAGCCAGTCGGTTTCGCTCCTTCTCAAAAAAGTGGTCTCCCCATCCTTTTCGGAATTTAATTTACAGCGGTTTGACGGAGCTGTCCTCACCTTAAACCAGCTTCAGACTGCTTATGAAGCCCTTCCTATGATGGCGGAGTACAAGGCGGTAGTGGTAAAGGATTGGAATCTGGAGAAGCTCTCCAAAAACGATTTTGAGCAGCTGTGCGACATGATTTCCGACCCCAACCCCAGCACCGTTCTCATGCTCTGTTATTCGGCGCTGGAAATCGATGTAAAAAAAAGCTCCAAGTACAAAAAGGTTTGTGCTATAATAGAAAAAAATGGCGTAGTCTGCGACTTTGCTCCCAAAGATAAAACCACATTAAAAAAGGCCCTTTTAGACCGGTGCGCTAAGCAGCAGGTCGTTTTGTCTCCCGCTGTTTGTGAAAAAATAATTGAGCAGTGCGGGACTTCTTTAACTGTACTGCTGAATGAAACCGATAAACTGATCTATCACGCCGGAACAGGCGGAGAAATCACCAAAGAGGATGTGGTCAAGCTCTGTACCCCCTCGATTCAGAATACCGCCTTCGACCTGTCCAATGCGATTTTACAAAACCAGTATGGCAAGGCTTTCGTCATTTTAGATCGTCTTCTTTATCTGAGGACGGAACCTCTCATGATTTTGGGGGCGCTGAATATGTCCTTCACCGACTTGTATCGGATGAAAGCCGCTCAAGCGGCCCGTCATTCCAGCGAAGACGTGATAAGGGATTTTCAGTACCGGGCTAAATTCCGGATTACCAAGCTTTACCGCACGGTTTCTCAGTTTTCCATCGATCAAATCAGGGGCTGTATCGAAAGCCTCGAAAAAGCCGACCGGCTCATGAAGTCCTCCAAGCTGGACAGCCGGATCATCTTGGAGCAGATGTTGGGGGAAATGATTGCCGCGGCCGCTCCGGTGAAAAAATGATAATAAAGGATGTTTTCCATGTCAATGCTGAAAATCAATCAGGCGATTTTAGTAGAGGGAAAATATGACAAAATCAAGCTTTCCTCTTTTATCGACGGAGTCATCCTCACTACAGAAGGATTCCAGATTTTTAAAAATAAAGAAAAGTGTGCCATGATCAAAACCTTGGCAGATACTACCGGGCTGTTGGTGATCACAGACTCTGATGTAGCCGGGTTTAAAATACGCAATTTTATTAAATCCATCACCCAGAATTCCCCAAATGTCATGAACCTCTATATCCCCCAGATTAAGGGAAAGGAAAAGCGAAAGCACATGGCTTCCAAAGAGGGGTATCTCGGCGTAGAAGGGCTTGACATCCAACTTTTAAAAGAGTTGTTTGAACAGCATCAGGTCAACTATCAGTCTCAGGAGAAGGTCACGCGAAAAATCACCAAGCTCGACCTTTATGAATACGGATTTTCCGGCACAGACAACAGCGGGCAAAAACGGGCTCGGCTGCTGAGTGTCCTGAAACTGCCCTCCCATCTTTCGGCCAATGCTCTGATTCCCGTTTTAAACGCGCTGCTGTCTTATGAGGAATTCCAAAAGCTTGCCCAGACCATAGAATAGGAGAAAATCCATGTATTTTTCCAGTGTTACTTTTTTATTCCTGTTTTTGCCCCTCATGTGTCTGGGGTATTTTCTCACGCCCAAAGGTTACCGAAACTATACGCTTCTGGCGGCAAATCTCATTTTTTACATTTGGGTAGAACCGGTCTTTTTCTTTCTGCTGTTGTTTATCATCCTTGTAGATTATTTTTCCGGACTCTCCATCGAAAAATGGAGACAGAAAAAATTCCTTTGCAAGGGAATGATTATCTTTTCTGTGTTAACCAATGTCGCTGTATTGCTGATGTTCAAATATGTCCTGTTGTTTCCGAACCTGATACCGATGGTGTTTCAGCAGGAAACCCCGATTTTGGAATTCGTAATTCCTTTGGGCATTTCCATTTACACCCTTCAGGGACTGTCCTATCTGCTGGATCTTTATTGGAATAAAATCAAGGTACAGAAAAATTTTGTCAATCTCGCCATGTATATTTCCTTTTTCCCCCAGCTGATAGCAGGACCGATTATCCGTTATACAGACATCAGCAGAGATTTGACTACCCGTACGGTTAACACGACAAAAATTTCCAAAGGGTATGGTTTTTTTATTCGTGGACTTGCGAAAAAGGTATTGCTTTCCGATATCCTGCTGTCCACTTGGAGTTCTATTATTTCCAATGACTTTTCACAGCTTTCGATTGCTAGCGCATGGATTGGGATACTCTGCTTTTCTTATGGAATCTATCTTTATTTTTCCGGTTATTCTGATATGGCAAGGGGCATCTTCAAAATTTTAGGATTTGAAGTACCGAATAATTTTAATTATCCCTATGTGGCAAAAAGTGCCACCGAATTTTGGCGCAGATGGAATATCTCCCTTACGGTATGGTTTAAGACTTATATTTTTTCCAAAATTGCATCTCACAGCAGCTCTTTTATCATTGCTGTGGCAAAACTGTTAGGTATTTGGATCTGTATCGGCCTTTGGTATGGCGAAGAAGCAAACTTTTGGCTGTGGGGTATTTATTTTGGCGTTATCATTTTGATTGAACAGCTCTTTCTTTCCTCGCTTCTGGAAAAATTGCCGAAGCTGTTGCAGCAGTGTTACACTTTTTTCATTGTCGCCTTTGGCTGGGTAATTTTTCAGATGGATACGCTGGAAGAAATTTTAAGCTATTTTCATGCTTTGTTTCTCGCTGACCTGTGGGACAGCTCGGCAGGATATTATCTGAGTATTTGTTGGTTTCCCCTTCTCTTATCTTACTTTGCTTCGAAAAATCTTCCTCATCGTATCTCTGGAAATTTGGAAAACAAATACCCCAGAATATTCCTTTGGAGCACTGTCGGTTGGGAACTGATTCTGACCCTGCTCTGCCTCATTTGGGTCGCTTCCGGTATTCCTTCCGGTTCGCTCGCTTTTATTAAGCTATAAGGCCGCAAAAAATTTCCGTCAAAATTTTCACTCGTCGTTTTAAGGCGAATTCACCCCACAGAAACCGGACGCAATTTCGAAGAATGCTTTCTGGTATGATTGCTATACAGGTGCGGGAAATCATAGAGAAAGGAATGTTATGATGATAGGAATACTTCCGTTTCTGAAACGAAATTTTTCAGTTAAGATGATCCCTGCCTGTACGGCAGCGCTGTTATCTCTGATTATTTTGATTCTGCTCCTGGTATCCTCACTGGGATATCATGAAAATTCTGCAGCCAACGTCTCTATGCCGGTACTGACGGTAGAAGCTTTGGCAAACCGCAGCTTTTCTCAAAAATTTGAAAATTATCTGCTCCAGGAATTTCCAGGATATTCTTGGAGCAAGAAATCTGCAAATACTCTTAAACGGCTTATCGGGGAAAAAGAAATCGACGGCATTTTCCCTTTAAAAGATAAACTGATTCAAAATGTCAGTATGGCCAATCCTGTAACCGGGCAAAAAAATCTGGAAGCAGTTTTAAACTATTTCTCGGAAGAACGCACTCTTGGCGCAAATTGTTTTTTCGGCCTGATTCCCACCGCATCTGAAATCTATAAAGAAGAACTGCCCTCGGCTCCTGATGTGTTGGATCAGTCCCAGTTTATTGCTCAATGCTATGAGCGTTTTCCAAGCAAAACAGTCATTGACATTTCTACCGGTTTGATGTCCAGGAAAGCAGATCAAATTTACTACCGCACGGATTCCCACTGGTCTTCTTTGGGGTCTTACTTGGGATATCAGTCTGTTATTAAAGCTCTGGGAGGAACCCCGTATTCAGAAGATATGTTTAATATCGAGTATGCTTCGCACAGCTTCTACGGCTCTCTGACTGATAAAACCTTTCTGGATTATATGCAGCCCGATACCATCGAATTGTACCATTTTGTCAACGGGGAGACAATTACTTCCATCAATAAAATATTTGGACAGTCCCAAACCATTTCGTCCGATTTCTACGACCGCAATAAAAATAATTCCTATGCTATTTTTTTAGGAGATGAGTGCGGAATCACCCAGTTGCAAACAAACATTGCCAACGGAAAGAAACTCCTGCTTTTTGGAGACAGCTACAGCTATTCAATGATGCAGTTTCTCTCCCTCCACTATGAGGAAATCCTTTTGGTCAACTTAAAATATCTTACTCGGGAACAAAGCCAGCTAATCGATGTAAACAGCTACGCCGATCAGGCGATTCTCTATAGTGTAGATGAATTTATCAGTGATAATAATATTTCTACCAAGCTCTCCTATTTTGAGCAATAGTTCATCAGCTATAAACAACCCATTCTGAGGTGATTATGAAACTGTTTTCTTATCTGAAAAAAGGTGACTTTTTCCTTTTCTTGTTCGTTTTGCTGTTGGCGGGTGCCATCTTTCTTTTCCTCTTTCGTCCGGATACTGAAAAAAAAGATTGTGTCATTATGAAAAATAATGCTATAATAAAAACAGTTTCCTTGTCTGATGGCTCATCTCAAGAGTTCACGGTGACAGGAGACTATACGTTAACCGTTGAAATTCAGGGAGAACGGGTACGAGTCAAAGAATCCGACTGTCCTAACAAAGTCTGTGTCGCCTCCGGCTGGATTGCAAATCCGGGACAGACGATTCTATGCGCCCCCAACCAAGTAATCATACAAATTATTTCCAATCAAGAAGGGGAGGTGGACGGCGTTGCCTATTAAGCAAGCTTCTCTTTCCTTTTCGCAGAAAACGGCGTTGTCTGGTGTACTGACTGCTTTGGCTTTGGGATTGTCTTATTTAGAGCACTTTATCCCTCTGGATCAGCTTATTTTTGTACCGGGGATTAAACTGGGCTTGGCAAATCTCGTCACGGTATTCGCCCTCTACTACTTAGGAGAGGGCTTGGCGTTTTGTATTCTGATCTGCCGCTGTTTGATGCAGGCCGCTTTGTTTGGAACGCCGTCCTCATTACTTTTTAGTATCAGCGGCGGTGTGCTGGCGCTTTCCGGTATGTGGCTGATTTTTCGCGGATACCCAAAGTATTTTTCTCTCATCGGAGTATGCGTCGGCGGCGCCGCACTGCACCACTGCGGACAAATTTTATGCGCTGCACTTTATTTCCGTTCTATTTGGGTAGTTTCGTATCTGCCGGTACTGCTGCTTCTCTCTATCCCAACAGGATGTCTGACTGGAGGAATCAGCGTGGCGCTTTTTAAAAAATTTCGAAAAATATTTCCGGAAAGAAAACACTTGACGGAAAGGTTCAAAAGTCTTTGAGAAGAATCAGATAGAGAAAGGATGATTATTTATGACAATCAGAATTGGCATGCTCACTAGCGGAGGAGATTGCCCCGGTTTGAATGCGGTCATTCGGGGGGTAGCGAAAGCGGCTTATGAGTTGATGGACGACGTGGAGATCATTGGCATCATCGATGGATACCGGGGACTGATACACGGTGAATACAAGGTGATGAAACAGTCTGACTTCTCAGGAATCCTGACCCTCGGCGGTACGATATTGGGAACCTCCCGGCAGCCCTTTAAGCAAATGCGGGTCATCGGGGAAGACAACATTGACAAAGTCAAAAACATGAAAGAAAACTACAAAAAAATGAAGCTGGACTGCCTGCTGATTTTAGGCGGAAACGGCACTCATAAAACCGCCGCACTTTTGGCAGAGGAAGGCTTAAATGTCATTGGCCTGCCCAAAACCATTGATAACGATTTGTATGGTACCGACGTTACCTTTGGCTTCCACTCCGCCATGAATATTGCCACTGACGCCATCGACAAGATCCACACAACCGCAGCCAGCCACGGCCGTGTTATGCTGGTAGAAATTATGGGCAACAAGTCCGGATGGCTCACCCTATATGCCGGTATTGCAGGCGGTGCAGACATTATCCTTTTGCCTGAGCTTCCCTTTGACAGCGACATTGTGGCAAAAGCGGTAAACAAACGGGCTGAGTCTGGAAAAGCTTTCTCCATCATCGCCGTAGCAGAAGGTGCGATGGATCAAAAAGAAGCTAAAATGAAACGCAAAGACCGTATCAAAGCTCGCACGGATCAGGGCTTCCGGACTATATCGGACAAACTCGCCAGCTATATCGAACAGAAAACCGGCTGTGAAACCAGAGTGGTAGTTCCCGGCCATCTGCAAAGAGGCGGCGCGCCTTCCGCCTATGACAGGGTTCTGTCCACGCAATTCGGCGTTTATGCCGCTAAACTGATTAAAGAACGCAAATTTGGCGTCACTGTCGCTATGAAAAACGGAATTGTCACTCAAAACTATCTCACCGACATCGCAGGTAAATCTAAACTGGTTTCTCCCGATGACCAGATGATTGAAGTGGCGCGCAGTATGGGCGTTTCTTTCGGGGATAAAGCATAAACAGTTCCGGCAGAGAACCGGTCTGTTCATCATAGTAAAAAGGAGTAAGTGCAATGAATGTTACTGTATGGAACGAAAATGTTGCGGAAACCAACCAGGTGAAGGAAGTCCTGGACGTGCATCCCAATGGGATTCACAATACCGTTAGGGAAATTGTGGAAGAACTGGGAGAAGATGTGCACGTTACCACAGCAACCCTTCAGGAAGAAAATTTAGGTCTTACCGACGAGGTGCTGGATCATACCGACGTATTGATTTGGTGGGCTCACTGTGCTCACGATCAGGTGCCGGACGAGCTTGTGGCAAAAATCCATCAGCGTGTTCTTTCCGGCATGGGGCTGATTTTACTTCATTCCGCCCATTATTCCAAACTGCTCAAACAGATTTTGGGCACCAGCGGAGATCTGTATTGGCGGGATGAAACTTATGAAAGAATGTTTTGCGTAAATCCCACCCATCCCATTGCGGAAGGAATTCCGGAATGCATTGAACTGGGGACAGAAGAATGCTATGCTGAATTTTTTGATATTCCAAAGCCGGATGACGTCATTTTTATCAGCTGGTTTGATATCGGAGAGGTGTTCCGCAGCGGATGCACCTGGACCAGAGGCTTCGGCAAAATCTTCTATTTCCAGCCAGGTCATGAGACAAACCACTCTTATCAGAACCCATATGTCCGCAAAATTATTCAAAACGCCTGCCGCTGGGCCTGTCCTACCGCGCATAAAATCCGGGAAGGCGCACCCCATATTGATGTGACCAGAGAAGAACAGCGGGCACAGCAAGCAGAAAAAGAATAGAAAACAGGTCGAACAAAAAGGTGTTACCCCAATTGCGGGTAACACCTTTTTAATTCATAGAGGATATAGATAGAGATAAACAGAAATTTATCGTTGCATTTTAAAATAATTTTTCTCTATCACTTTCTTTCAACGAAAGAAGAAAGCATCTGGGAGCGCCGGCTCCCAGACCCCGGCCAACCTTTGTTCGCCCAAAGGTTGGATAAAGGGCGCCGCTCAGTCGCCGCGGGGGCTTTGGTACGGGTCTCAAAAGTTGGCTCCTAACAAAGCATAACAGAAAATATTAGTTACCGCCAAAACAACCGTCAGCCCCAGCTGCAAACTGGATTTTTCCTTCTTCGCATAGTTAGAAGAACACTTTATAGACCCGTACAGCCTCCCCGGCGAGGGGCACGTTTTTACTTCCTTTTGACGTGGATCAAAAGGAAGTCGGGGTGCCGGGGTGAAACGCCCGGCAAACTAATTGATAAAACAAATTTTATTCTATCATAAAGGCTGTGGGGGGCGGTCCCCTCATAAACGGAGTTTAGAACCCATAGGGTTCTGTAAGATAAATTTCTGTTTACGTTCCATTCCACAGAGTACGACCTTCTAAAAGGCCCCGGCAACATTCCTTATTTCAGCTTTTCCTTCACCGGATAGGTTTTGCAAGCCTCTACATAAGCCAAAATATTTTCCCACGGAACCTCCGGTTCCAGCAAATGAGTGGGGGCAACAAATAAGCCTCTGCCATGGGCAATATCCAGATTTTCATGCACTTTCTGAATGACTTCCTCCGGCGTGCCAAAAGGCATCACGGTCTGCGTTCCAATGGTACCGTGAAAAGAAATCCGATCTCCATATTGCCGATAAATTTCGGAAAACTCCATACTTTCGCTTTGGATTGGATTTAATACGTCCACGCCCGCTTCAATCAAATAAGGAATAAAAGGCGTAACAAAACCGCAGCTGTGATAAAAGACAATGATATCCGGCTTAATCTTTCGAATCTCGGCAATTACTCTTGTCAGCCTTGGTAAAATCCATTGGCAATAGAGTTCGTTGCTCATCATCTGCGTGTGCTGCATGCCGATATCATCTCCCAAAAAGATGATATCCACCCCTGCTCTGGCAAAAGCTGCCGCTCGAATCGCAGCTCTTTCGGTCACGGCGTCGAAGATATATTCCGCCGTTTCCGGATCGCAGAGCATATCGGTCATCAGATCCTCCATCCCCCGCAGATACCAGGAGGTCTCCCAGATAGTGGTCTGCATATTTCCCACTGCGGCTAATCCTTTTTCATGGATCTTTCGGACCTGCTCCGCCTGATGAGAAGCATCCCCGTTTTTAAAATCCGGAAAGGGATAATGTTTGATTTCTTCCAAAGATTTTCCCCTAAGGGGACACCTCATATAGGTCATATGCTTTGCGGCCTCACTGCCCGGCTCATGGGCAATCCCCCACAGGTCAATCACGCCGCCCTCTTTGAGATTCGGATGATAAGGACGGTACTCCTCCGTCCTGTCTGGAATGCGGATATCGTCTACATTTCTCCACGGAAGCTCAAAATAATCCTCATAGGGAAGGTCACTCCCAGTTTTTTCCTGATATAACCGTACTAAATCCGGACAGAGGGAAAATTCCACCGGGACAAATTCATAATCTTCTTTTCTCAGCAGGGCTAACAAATTTTCTCTTTGATTCATCATTGGATGCTCCTTTCCTGCATACTTGACTTTGTGTCATTATATCTGATATGCTGAAAAAATAGAATGGGAAAACTGGAGATCGCATGTCAATTTTGGAAAGGAGAGCTAGATGAAAATACCACAGAGTTACTATCAAAACCGCACCTCTCACCGTCTTTTGATTCCAGATGCAGAAAACGGTACGCTAAGCTGCGGGTTCCTTTTTAAACCGGATCACAGCTACAGCGATACAGACCTTACTTTTCAGCACTACGGTGCCCTTCTGCTCTTAGACGGGAGCGGAAGCTATTCAGACTGCAACGGAAATCGGTGCCGCCTTTCTCCCGGCGCTTTTATCCAGCGGATTCCAGGGCTCAAGCACAATACCTTTGTGCAGTCTTCCGGGAACTGGCTGGAGTTCTTTGTCTGTTTTGGAAAAGAAACTTATGAAACCCTCTTACACCTCGGATTGATTTCCGATCTGCCGGTGATCTTCCCGGGACTGACCCCGCAGATTTTGGAAAAATGTGTCTATCTTTTGGAATGCTTTGAAAATGCGTCGCAAGAACAAGTCCCTTATCTCTATCACATGAGCCAGAATTTTGTCACCGATCTGTTTTATGCCTCCAAACGATATATTCTCAATAGCGCGGAACAGGAATCCATGGCGAAAGCCTGCGATCTGCTCTGCCGCTTAGAGCCGATGAAAAACGGAACCGAAGTCGCAAACGAATTAGGCCTCCCCTACGAGCAGTTCCGCAAGAAATTTAAGGCTCTTTATGGTATTTCTCCTGCGTCCTAC
>CALWNT010000125.1 GCA_944382885.1 uncultured Clostridia bacterium
GTAAGAAGATTGTATTCAGTTCTTCCGCTACCGTGTATGGTTCCCCAAAATCAGTTCCCATTCGGGAAGATTTTCCTTTGTCTACCACCAACCCTTATGGAAGCACGAAGTTGATGTTGGAGCAAATCCTTTCCGATTTGTATGTAGCGGACCATGACTGGAGTGTGGTTCTGCTGCGTTATTTCAATCCGATCGGTGCGCATAAAAGCGGTTTGATTGGGGAAAGTCCCAACGGAATTCCCAACAACTTGATGCCCTATATCTGCCAGGTAGCCGATAAAAAATTAGAGCATTTGAATGTGTTCGGCGACGATTATCCCACCCATGACGGAACTGGGGTCAGGGATTATATCCATGTGGTGGATTTGGCCAAGGGACATCTCAGCGCCTTGTATTTCGCAAGAAAACACACCGGCGCAGAAGCCTTTAATCTGGGAACCGGAACCGGCTACTCTGTTCTGGATTTGGTCAATACCTTCCAAAAAGTAAACGGTGTTTCCGTTCCCTATGTGATCGCTCCCAGACGTGCAGGTGATATTGCCGAATGTTATGCCGATCCGACCAAGGCCAAAACGATGCTGGGATGGGAGGCTCAGTTCGGTATTGAAGAGATGTGCCGGGATTCTTGGAATTATATTTTATCCCAGAAATAATTTCCTCTTTGAAAAGACCGATACATCTGCTGTGATCGAGTAGAAGGAATCATGATTAGTTAGATATTGATAATAGAAGAAGCCAGGTGGATTTTATCCACCTGGCTTCTTCTATTATTGCTTTGAAAGGCTTAAGGATAACACGTCCGAAATGGCAGGGAAAGATTTCGGCGAGCAGTCCAATTTGCTTACTGATTCCCAGTGTTTTGCCACTGGAATCTGCTGAATTCTTGTCATTCGTGGCGATGTTTGTACCGGTTGTCTGAAAATAGCTGACGATGAAGTACGTTTAAGAAACGGAGAATACATCTATTACACATGGTTTTGTTCAACGATTTATATATAGGAAGCTTTGTTGACACGGGATATTTTCAGCCGTCGGTCGACGCAGATATCAATGGTGAATTATTGAAATTGTCCTAAAATATTAGAAGAGGGAAGATGCCCTTTTGGGGAAGTGCCGCCGCTTTTTCCAACAAACGAAAGACTCCGGTTTAACCGGAGTCTTTCAGATAAGTATGGAAAATGAAAACGACGATTTATGGATTAAATTTCACGATTCCCTGTTTCTGATTCCAATGGTATTGCACTTCTTCTCCGTTGATGAGCCAGCGCCGGGGCGTGGTGGTTTCCATCCAATCTAAGGGGATCGCGGTATCTTTCTGTTTGGAGGAGGAAAGCAGAGCTTTTTTGAGTTCCTCTATTTCCTCTCCTTGGAGAAGACCCGGTTTTGCAGAAACAAACAGGGGAGTACCGCTGCGCCCCAACAAGTCGGTCCACTGGCGGTTCAGACTCCAGGGGATCGGGCCCATAATGCCCACACAGTCCGCATCTACGGCAAAAAAGGCATTGTGCTGGGGTAAGCGGAAAGCAAGGGTATTGATTCCCATTTTGCGGGTGCGTTCCCAAGCAACGCCGCTGGTGTCATCTCCGACCCGCTGCGCATGCATCAGTCCGGCACCTAAATGCCCGACACAGTTGCAGCCTAAGATCAGCAGATCGTCTCCTGCGGCCTCTAAAATAGAGCGATAAAGATTGACGATGATTTCCGCACTGGTTTTCGTCCGGTCTTTGAAATGCCAGCCATCCTGTGTGACAAAGGGGGTCATCTCAAATCCCCAGCAACCGAAAATATCATAGGTGGAAAAATCGTGCTTCATCAGCTGGTAGCCCCAGCCGGCAATCCGCCTGACGTCTTCCTGAATATAGGAAAGTACCTCCGGAACGGAAGGGTCGAGACAGTCGTGGTTTTTCTCAAAACGCCATTCTTCCGGCAGGGAAGCGTCCTTGTTGAGAAGAAAGCGTACCCAAATACCCGGTTTTGCTCCACGGTCTTTGATCTCTTGCGCGAGCTTTGCCATATCGGGGAATTTCTCGTTACCGGTATGCCAGGGGCCTCCGTTGTAGGAATTTACGTCGTGGGCGATCTGCCATCCGTCGTCAATTACCATAAAGGGACGGTTTTCGGCTTCTCCCGCCAACATGGAAAGGTATTCCGCGTCGGCCACGATTTCTTCGTGGGAGCTGACGCCGTAAGCATAGTACCAGTTATTGCTGCCGTAAACCGGTTCTTTGGGCAGGATGGGATCAGTACACATCTTTTGGCAGAAGTGATGCGCGGCCTTAAAGGCAGTACAGCCAGTCTCAGAGAACCAGATCACATCAGCGCAGGACAATGTCCGTCCGTTTAGCAAAACGCCGCTGCCGCCGTTTCTTATATCCATCCAAAGGGTGATTCCCTCGTCGTCTGCCTGCCAGAAGCACATGCTGCCCGGGCGCACTTTCACGCCGTATCCAGCGGTTTCTTCCTCAAAATTTCCCAGGAAATACCAGGGGAAATAGCGGTTCGGCACCATGCCGCGCCATTCCAAAGAGCCGTAGGCTCGCTCCCATTCATCTCCTAAAAATCTTGCGCCTTCCGGCAGAGAAAGGTGCCAGCGCAGACGGATATACCGCAGAGGAGTGGTCTGCGCAGTAACGGAGACGTTCAGACGGTCGGAAAAAAGCTCAAAACCTACGGTGATATCCTCAGCGCAGACAGCCTGCCGTTTGCAGTCGAGAAGATGAGAGGCGTTTTCGGTGTCGATTACCACGACATCAGGATATCGATGGATGGATGGGAATTTCATAAAATCAGATCCTTTCTTTTGTACTTATCATAAAGGTAGATTTTCCTGTTTGAAACAGAAATTTATCTTTTAAAGAAAGAACGTTTTCCTATCACTTTCTTTCAGAGGAAGAAGAATGCCATGCGGGGAGCCGCCCCGCACGCGGCCTACTTTGATCAGCGTCAAAGTAGGCAAAACGCTTCACTCAAACGCCGTGAAGGCTTGAAGTGGGTCTTAAAAGTTGGCTCCTAACGGAGTACAACGGAAA
>CALWNT010000126.1 GCA_944382885.1 uncultured Clostridia bacterium
TCGCCAATAGCTTTTCGATAACCGGGAAAGCAAAACAAATATGCACCACTGACATCACAAGGGGCAGGAAAAACACCGTCAAAATCTGAGAACGGATAGAGGCTTTGATTTCCTTGCGTTCCAGCCCCACCTTCTGCATGATTTCATACCGGGACCGGTCGTCATAACCTTCCGTTACCTGCTTGTAGTAGATAATCAAAGCCGTCGCCGTCAAAAACAGTACACCCAGGAAGATCCCTAAGAAAAACAAAGAGCCGTAGACCGAGATAAATCCCTGCTTTTCCGCTTCCCGGCTTTCTAAATAACAGGTGTCCGGCAAGGAGGAGCTGAGCATCGAATAACCGCCAATGAGCTTATCATGATCGTTGGTATTCACATCGAAGCCATAATACTGTTCTATCTCCGACGCCATTTTTCCATAAGCTTCTTTTTGTATCTCATAAATAGAATGGATCACGCTCTCATCTTTGACCACGATAAAATGGCTGCTGGCAATGTTCGCCGCCATAAACCCATTCCCGGGGAAAGCGGACAGCCGTTGTTTAATTTGAAATTCTTTCTCCCCCAAATGAAAGCTGTCATAGTCATACTCGATACGATTGTCGTAAAACAGCACCTCATTTTCTTCCAAGGTAACCGCTTCTCCTGTCTGACGGTTATAGTCGGATAGGGGGATCACAAAAAGATTCCTCAAATTGTCCAGAGAAAAATTCCCCATATTTTCTTGATCCATCGAAAAGACATCATCCTGCTCTAAAATGACAAAGGACAACACCTGATATTCCACCTTCCGGGTCTGTTCCAGGTCATATTCCTGAAGCATCCGATCCACCGATTGGTGCATGGAATCTATTTTTTCCTCGTTGGGATCTGAAAGACACAGGACATATTCATTGGGATAGCGGGTATTAAGGACATCCTCCATTCCCATCCAGAGGGAAAGGGTGCTGGACACCATGACCAATACGGCCGTGGACAAAATACAGATATTGGCCAATCCCACGGCGTTTTGTTTCATTCGATAGAACATACTGGAGATAGAAATGAAATGCCGGGTCTTGTAGTAGTATTTTTTATTCTTTTTGAGAATCTTCAACAGGGCGATGCTGCCGGCCATAAACAGCAGATAGGTTCCGATCACCACAAATAAGACGGCAACGAAAAAGATGGTTAAGGCGGATAACGGATTCTGAGTTGTGACCGCCAGATAATATCCGATACCTAGGCAAATCAGCCCCAAAATTGCCGTCAGCCATTTGGCTTTGGGTTCTTTTTCTCCTACCTCTCCGCCGCGAAGGAGTTCAATCGGGCTGGAGAGATGAACCCGGCAAATACTGCTGATATAAATTCCAAGAAAAATTACAGCAAACAAGGCCACGGTGTACCCTAAGGCTTTGAAAGAGAATTCGAATCCCATGGTAACACCCATGTCCATCATCTTTAAAAGGATCAGAAACATGACCTTGCTCAGCAGAAAGCCGAACAGAATCCCGAAAATCAGCGTCAGTATAAACAGGTAAAGGATTTCAAAAAAGAGCATGATAGAAATATGCTTTTTCTCCATTCCCAGGATGTTGTAAAGCCCCAGTTCTTTTTTTCGGCGTTTCATCAGAAAACTGTTGGTATAAAACAAAAAGATAAAGGAAAAAACGGCGGTGATTCCCACGCCCATGCTGAGCATTCCTCTCATGTCCTGTTGCAGGGCCGAATTATACACCAGAGAACGAAGGATAAAAAACATCGCGGTAATGCCGATAGAAGCGAGAAGAAAAGGAGCATAGACCTTGGAGTTCTTTTTTAGATTGCTGGCGGCCAGTTTGGGAAAAAACATTCTACTCATTTCGTTCACCACCTGTTGTCAGCAAGGTCAGGGTATCAGAAATTTTCTGATACATTTCTTCTACCGAAGCATTTCCCCGATAGATCTGATGGAACACTTCTCCGTCTTTGATAAACAGTACCCGTTTAGCATGACTGGCCGCCTTGACGGAATGGGTTACCATCAGGATAGTCTGTCCTTCCCGGTTGATTTCATCAAACAGGCGCAGCAGGTCGTCCGATGCTTTGGAATCTAAGGCGCCGGTAGGCTCATCGGCCAATACGAGTTTCGGATCGGTAATCAGCGCCCGTGCCACCGCCGCGCGCTGTTTCTGCCCGCCGGAAACCTCGTAGGGGAATTTTTTCAGAAGATTGCTGATTCCAAGTTTTTGGGCAATGGGCCCAATCTTTTTCCTCATTTTGGGATAGGGCATTCCCGCCAGTACCAGAGGAAGATAGATATTGTCCTCCAGAGAAAAGGTATCCAAAAGGTTAAAATCCTGAAAGACAAATCCCAGATTTTTTCGGCGGAAGGAGGAAATTTCCTTTTCCTTCATAGCGGTCATGTTTTTTCCATTGAGACGCACCTCGCCGCTGGTGGATTTATCCAGCGCCGCCAGAATATTCAAAAGGGTGGTTTTTCCGGAGCCGGATTCTCCCATAATCGCCACATATTCTCCCTCTTCTACCGAAAAGGTCACGTTGCTGAGAGCCTGAACATGGTTTCCTCCGAATCGGGTGGTGTATACTTTTTTCAGATGATTGACTTCCAATAACGTCATAAAAAGGTTCCTCCTGTTACAGATTATGGCAAAGCCACAGTTTCCGGCTTTACCCGATCAAGGAAAGGATGCTTTCCTGATCACTGTTACCAGTATAAACAAATAGGGAAATGCGTACCATCGATTTGGCTTACATTTCCCCCATCTACCTTACAATTTGGTAAGGTTGCAATTTTTGTTTTTGACTCCCTGCCGCTAATCGTATAACCTTTGCTTGCTGTTGAGGGCAATCTCGACTCGGGTACCCTTTCCTACCTCAGAGGTGATTTGGATGGTATGCCCCAGCTTTTGTAAAATCTGTTTGGACAGGTACAGACCTATCCCGGTAGATTTTTGGCTGAGTCTGCCGTTAAAACCGGTAAAGCCCCGCTCGCAGACTCTGGGGAGATCCTCCGGGGCGATTCCGATACCGGTGTCTTCGATCACCAGAGTCTGGTCTTTTGCAAAGATGGTGATGCTCCCCTGCGGCGTATATTTCAGCGCATTGGAAATAATCTGCTCAATGACAAAGGAAAGCCATTTTTCATCGGTCAGCACTTTGACATCAATCGGCTTCATCTCCAGTTTGATTTTCTGTCGGATAAAAAGGGAGGCGTACTTTTTCACGGCCTGTCTGACGATTTTATTGAGACTTACCCAGCCGATGACAAAATCACTGGAATCGCTGTTGAGTCTCAAATAAGAGAGAACCATTTCCACATACTGTTCAATTTTAAAGAGTTCCGATTCCAACTCCCGGTCGTCCTCTGCGTCTCTTCCCTGCAAAATCAGCCTCCTGGCGGAAATCGGAGTTTTAATCTGATGAACCCATGCGGTATAATAGTCGATCATCTGCGCGACATTCCGTTCGTTTTGATTGACCGTTTGCCATTTATCTTTCATGACCTGCTCTAACAGCCCCTGATAATCCTGTTCCAGCAGATTTCCGCTTGCCGGAAGAGAAGGCATCTCCACAGTAATTTTGTGGGATAGCTCCTGTAACGAGCAATGTTTTTTGTAAAAGAATCTAAAATCGATCAAAACAAACAGCAAAATCACAGTCAAGCCCAGCAATAATCCATAGAAGATCGGTTCTAACGGAAGGATATAGAGATAAAAAAGTACCATATAGGTGGCGGTAAGCGCAAAAAGAGAAATCCACAACAGCCATTTTGTCTTGATATAATTCCAGAAAAGTTTCATTCTGCCTCCACTAAATATCCCAGTCCTTTTTTTGTTACGATCATCTGCTCCATGCCCAGTTCAGATAATTTTTTCCGCAATCTGGTAATATTGACGTTCAGGGTATTTTCATCCACAAAGTCGTCGCTTTCCCATAAACGCTGCATCAGCGTATCCCGGCTGACGACATGTCCTTTCTGTTCCAACAGAATTTGCAGAATCCGGTATTCGTTTTTCGTCAGCTCCACTTTTTGATCTTGATATTGCAGGGTGGTGTCAGAAAGATTCAATAACAGCCCTTTATATTCCAGAAAATCGCCGCCTACGGAAAAGTCATAAGTCCGGCGGAGCAGCGCCTGCACCTTCGCGGTCAAAACATTGAGATCAAAGGGCTTGGCGACAAAATCGTCCCCTCCCATATTGATCGCCATGACAATATTCATATTGTCCGAAGAAGAGGAGAGAAAAATAACCGGAACTTTGGAAAGCTTCCTGATTTCACTGCACCAGTGATAACCGTTGAAAAACGGAAGGGAAATATCCAGAATCACCAACTGAGGACGGCTGGCCACAAACTCCGGAATAATATTTTGAAAATTTTCAACACAATCAGCGTCTAAATTCCAGGAGCGAAAATGCTTCTGCAATTCCCTCGCAATAATTTCATCATCTTCCACAATCAAAATTTTATACATCAGTATTTCTCCTGTTTCTCGCAAGATTCCCTATTATCATAACACAATTGTCCGATTTGGGATAGGGTAACAAGCAAAAAGCTCTGAACAAATTGTTCAGAGCTTTTGTAACGGCGCCTATCTATCTTCCCAGGCCGTCTCCAGCCAAGTATTTTCGACGCAAGTGAGCTTAACTTCTGTGTTCGGTATGGTTACAGGTGGATCCTCACCGCCATCAACACCGTAGATTTATATGATAGCATATTTCTATTGATTTGGCAAGAGAAATTTACAATAAAAATAAAATTCCGGAGTCAAAAAGCCTATCCGGCAATAAGCCGGAAAAAGGAGAGCATATAGGCTTCGCTAAACTCTTCTACCGCACAGATTTTGTCGGCAAGGCAGACAATCCAGCTTTCCAGATATTTTGGCGGCGTGATAGTCAATGGAAACATATGCTTTTTGATAATGTCCTTTTCAATCCGGTTCAGTTTAAAATCCCTGCCGGCTTTTTTTAATGCCGTTCTGGCATGGGAAAAACCATGAAGCCGGTGTGTCTTGTCAGGGATATGCCAGTCATACAAAAAATAATCGTGGAGCAAAGCTCCCCTGACCAGAGCCCGTTTATCCACCCGAAGAGAAAGACGATGGGCAATCTCCAAGCTCATTTTCGCAACTCGGAGGGAATGTTCATAACAGGTAACCGCTCCGTGCTGGATAAAGTCCTGCTCCGCTTCCAGTTTTCCGGATAGTATGACGTCTCCGCCATACTGAAAAAGTTTTTGGGAAATGTATTCCATCTGTATTCCACCTATATTTTATCTTTTAGAAACCGTGTTTCCGATATTCAGTCTTTCCTGTTTTGTCAAAATCATGCAGATGTCCGATTATCATCTGATCGCACGCTATTCTATGATAAGGCAATCTTTTGTGATAATGTCTGTCCCTTGCCGATTTATCCGACCTTAGTATAACCTGATTTACGCTATAGGAAAAGAAATTTTTATGAATATTTTAGAAATAATATTCATAAAAATCAAAAATCCGCCAAGAAAGGAACTTTCTTTGATCTATATTACTGATCCGGTGCAATCAGATATTTTCCTTTTGCTCTCAGCTCCGGTTTGGAGAGGATCTCCTGAAGCCGATCCAGCCCGCATATTTCGCAGACCATACTCTCTACATCCAGCCTTCCGGAATCGATCAGATCCAGTGCCCGTTTCTGGGTATAGGGATTGATATAGGAGGCCTTTAAGGTCAGTTCCTTCTGAAAAATTTCAAAGGGTTTAAGCGGGACCACATCGTCTGGTTTGGTGAGACCGAACATCATCACTACGGCCTTGTTGCCGGCCAGTTCAATGGCCTGCTCTACCGTGGAGGGTTTTCCGACGCACTCAATCACAGTATTGATCCAGTTCATCCCCTTCTGCGCCAGCTTTTCTTTTACATCGCCTTCTGTTGGGTCCAGTACGATATCAGCTCCCAAGCGTTCTCCCAAAAGCCGTTTCTCTTCCACCGGCTCCAGCAGGGCTACCTTCGCCGCGCCGGAAATCCGCGCCAGCTGAACCATCAAAAGGCCGATCATTCCGCCGCCGATCGCCAAGACTTGATGTCCCGGCTTAATCTCACACAGATCAATTCCATGTAAGCAGCAAGCCACCGGTTCAGTCATCGCTCCTTGGGCAAAAGTTGTGTTGTCTCCCAAAGGATAAACCTGGCGTTCATTGACCGCGCAGAATTCAGCAAAGCCGCCGTTTACCGTGGTTCCATAACCGATCATGTGTTTGCAGTAATGGGCCAAACCTTCCCTACAGGGAATACAGCTGTTGCAGTAACAGTTTGGATCGACACAAACCCGATCTCCGACCTTACAAGTGGTAACCTCGCTTCCCACTTCTTCCACGATTCCCGAAAATTCGTGACCCAATATGGTCGGCGGCGTCACCTCCGCGGCACCCTTGTCACCTTCGTAGATATGGACATCTGTACCGCATACCCCACAGGCCTTTACCCGAATCAATATATCTTTCGGGCCTACCACGGGTTTTTTCTGCTCCTCTACCCTTAAATCACCAACACCGTAAAAGACTGCGCTTTTCATGGTTTGTCCCTCCATTCTGAATTTTCATACGTTCAGTATATTCCTATTTTCCTCATCTGTAAATGAAAAAAGAAAGATTCTTATTTTATTTTCTTCTATTTAACGGCAAACGCCGCGGCCTGTTTTGTCGAAATTGGGAAAGAGGGTGTTAAACAGAAATTTAGCGTTCCGTTTTAAAATAATTTTTCCTATCACTTTCTTTCAGAGAAAGAAGGTAGCTTTGCGGGGAATCGTCCCGCACACGACCTACTTTTGCTAGTCAACGAAGTTGAGTTGCTCAAAAGTAGGCAAAAGAGCTTCACTCAAACGCCGTGAAGGCTTGGTATGGGTCTATAAAGTATTCTTCTATCAATATTGGAAGGAAAAATTCAGTTTGCAGCTAGGGATGACGGTTGTTTTGGCAGAAACTAATATTTTCCACTGTACTCTGTTAGGAGCCAACTTCTAAGACCTGTACTAACGCCTCCGCGACGACTGAGCGGTGCGCTTTCCACTTAGCTGGACAACTCAACAAGTTAAGTCGCAAAGGGTATCGGGGGTCTGGAAGCCGGTGCTCCCAGGCGCTTTCCCCTTTCTCTGAAAGGATATTATAGAAAAAAGCCATTCTACCCAATTTAGGCCAGAATAGCTTTTTCTATTCATTACTGCTGTCCCATACTGTTTTTCGGCTGAGGATTACTCATCTCCAGCATTTTCTGTTTCAGATCGTTTTCGATCTGACGGAGTTCTGCCTCCGCTTCTATTCTCTTCTGACGTCCTTCATTCTGAATCTGCATCACTTCGTCCAAAGTGGAAATCAAGGTTTCATTGGTATGCTTCAGTGTTTCAATATCCACGATGCTCCGCTCAGATTCCTTCGCTACCTCAACCGTCCCCATCTTTAAGGTATCCGCGTTTTTCCGAAGGAGCTCATTGGTCAGATCTGTGACCGTGCGCTGAGCTTCCATCGCCCTTTGAGAATGCGCCAACCCTAAAGCCAGTACCATCTGGCTCTTCCACAGAGGAATGGTGTTGACAATCGTTGACTGAATCTTTTCCGTCATCAGGGTATCGTTGTTCTGTACCATACGGATTTGAGGCGCCATCTGAATGGAAATCATCCTGGTAAGCTCCAGATCATGAATCTTTTTCTCAAACCGATCGCACATAGAAACCAAATCGTTTACCGCCTGAGAATCCTGAGGCAGATTGGTTTCCTTTGCTTTAGCAATCAACACTGGAAGCTCGTTTTGTCTGGTTTCCTCCAGCTTTTTCTTTCCCGCCAGAATATACATAGACAATTCCTTAAAGTTTGCCAGATTGATCTCATAAAGCTTATCTAATAGGGCGATATCCTTCATCAGTTGCCGCTGATGTTCTTCCAGAACCGTACAAACCTTTTCTACATTGACGTCCGCTTTATCATATTTTGTTTTCAATTCAGCAATCTGATCCGATTTCTTCTTAAAAAAGCCCATAATCCCTTTGGGCTGTTCTTCTACTTTGAAATCCCGCAAGTCGGAAATAAGGTTGGTCAGCATATCGCCGACCTCGCCTAAATCTTTGGTACGAACATTCTGCAAAGCCGTATCGGAAAAATTGGCGATTTTCTGCTGAGAGGCCGCGCCGTAACGCAAAATGAGATTGGAATTGGTCAAATCAATCTTCTGCGAAAACTCCGCTACCATTTTCTGCTCCGCAGGGCTGAGCCGAACCTCCTCTACCGGTTTTGGCTTTTCCGCTTCCGGTACCGCCACGTCGTTCGTAATGCCGTTTTCCAGATCCGGCTCCAACGTAAGGGAAGGTGTCATATCCATTCCATCGAGATTCAAATTGTCGGTCATAACAAAAACTCCTTTTCTTTATTGCAGATGAGAAGCAATGTCCCCTGGATTTTTCAGAGTTTCCTCTTCGTCCAAAATCCCTTCTTGCGCCATCATATTTTTGAGTACGGTGATGTCTGCCGAAATATCCAGTGCATCGTCTTCAAAAAGGTTATCCAGCTGTTTTTCAAAAGCAATCGCCATCGTATGAAAACTGCCTTCGATATCAGTCATCGTGGTGTCGATATGCTCTCCAGTAATCCCCTGTTCTTTTAGCGTATTGTAGGAATTCAACAGCTTTAAAAGAGTGGGCAGATAATAATCCATAAATTTCCGGATTTGCGGAGCGTCCTCCGGATGCTCTGCAATATAGTCGAAAATCTTTTCCGCACAGGTCTCCATTCTTTGAATCTGCTCATAAGCACCGGGATTGTTCTTTGAAATTTTGTCGTTTGCTTTCCGGATAGCTTCCAGATAGAGCCGTCCCTCGTTGATGATTTTTTCCTCTTCAGACAGAGGCTTGTTATCCGGTTCCACCTTTGGCCGTTCGATTTTTTGCTCCTTTTCTTTTTTTACTTTCGGCACCTTTGGCGGAGCAAAGGCTTTGCAGAGGCAAAGAAACGTCACCAGCAAAACCGCGCCGCTGAAAATTGCGCTATAAACATTAAAGGGATTAAATACAAAAGCTAAAATGATTGCCACCACTACTGTGATAAGCAGCGGGAGCAAAATCCAGGTACTTTTCTTTTGAGGCTGACCGCCCTGAGGATTCGGCGCTGTTCCCATATTCTCATTTTGAGGGCCGCCTACCCATTGTCCGTCCAATTTTCTCCATGCCATATTAAATACACCATACCATTTCTCAAAAAATTATTGCAATGTTGCCGCAATTCCATGTGTCTGGGCCGTTTTCGACAATCAGCACAGGTCCTTTTTAATTTCTAACGACTTTTCACATGTTAAATCTATATCATTTTATATCCATTGTATAATTTTTCTCTTTTTATGTCAATTCAATTTGCTATTTCTTCCCGAAAACCAATTCTTAATTTTTCCAAACCAATCAGAAAACACCGGACAAATAAAATTAGTCCTGTAAAACCATTATGCTACACAAGCATTTCGCTTTTGCCAAAATTTTGTTTCAGGAAACAGAAATAAAAAACAAAAATGTGTCAAATTACCTTTGTATGGAATAAGATAAAGTAATCTCATTGAGAAGGAAGTGAATCAGATGCTTCCTATTCCAGACTACTCTGATAGTAAAAGACGTTGGAGGAAATAAGATCAAACGGCCTTTCGTCTGAGAGAGGCTCGTTTTACTTTATTATGAAATCAAAAAGCGGGGGTTATTGTATGTCAGAAAAAAAGACAATTCTGCTGGCGGGGGGCGATTTAAGGCAGGCTAGGCTCGCCAACCGATTTGCACAGCAAGAGGGGTGCCAGGTATATTCGCTGGGAATTGATCAGGAATTTCTTCAAGAGGAGGTCATCCCCCTTCATTCCATAGAGGAATATGTCCAAAAAGCAGAACACACCGACTATTTTATTCTGCCTATGCCCGCAATGGAAGACCGTGATTATTTAAACGCGCCTTTTTCCGCTTCCACGGAAAGGAAAAGATGGAAAGCAGAGGAACTGTTGAAGCGACTTTCCCCGACGGCTGTGGTTTTCGCCGGAAAAGTGACACCTCATTTGCGAACGCTGTTAGAGCGCTATAATCTGAAATGGTATGATTATCTTAATCGGGAAGAACTGGCGGCACTTAATGCAGTAGCAACCGCTGAAGGAACGCTCCAAATTCTGATGGAAGAGCTTCCGGTTACGATTAAAAATTTAAAGGTGCTGATTCTGGGCAGCGGAAGAATTTCAAAGGTACTGCGCAGACAACTGGTAGCGCTGGGCGCAAAAGTTACAGTATCTGCCCGAAAGCCCTCTGATCTCGCCTGGATTGGTATGGAGAGCTGTACTCCGGTACATATCAAAGAGCTTCCAAGGGTAATCGACGAATTTGATGCGATTGTCAATACCGTTCCGGCAAAGATCCTCGGAGAGGCGCTGCTTCAAAAAATCCCCCGGGAGACTCTTCTCATCGATCTGGCGTCCAAACCGGGAGGAATCGATTTTGATACCGCCAACAAACTGGGATTGAAGACGATTTGGGCGCTGTCCCTTCCGGGAAAAACCGCCCCAATTACATCCGGGGATATTATCTATCAGACCATTCAGAATATTATGGAAGAATGGAGGGAGACAAGTGGAGACTAAAATGGATCAGCTAAAACTTGGATTCTGTATGACAGGTTCTTTCTGTACTTTTGAGCCCGTGTTACAGCAGATGGAAAAGCTTTCTCACAGCTATCAGATCATTCCGATCCTCTCTTATCATGCCGCTTCTCTGGATACCCGGTTTGGAAAGGCCGCGGATCATATCAAACGCATCGAAGAAATCTGTAGCCGCAAGGTGATCTGCACTATCCCGGAAGCGGAACCTATCGGCCCTAAAAAGATGACTGATTTGATGCTGGTCGCCCCTTGTACCGGAAATACGATGGCAAAGCTGGCAAATTCCATTGTGGATACTCCGGTCACCATGGCGGTAAAGTCCCATCTGCGTAACGGCAACCCCGTAGTAATCGCGGTATCTACCAATGATGGACTCAGCGGAAGCGGACAGAATATTGGGAAACTCCAAAACCTGAGAAACTACTATTTCGTTCCCTATGGACAGGATAACTTTAAGGGAAAGCCGTCTTCTTTGGTAGCGGATTTTTCAATGATTGAAGAGACTCTAAAATACGCAACTCATCATCTTCAGATCCAGCCAATGTTTTTTTGAATAAGCGAATCTTGAGGTTGAAAACAGAAAATGATCTAAGTAGACTGAGATTCCCGCAGCCGTACAATTGTATCCAAAATCAAAAATGATGGTAGACACAAAAGAGTGTCCGCCATCATTTTTGTTAAGAGGCTGAAGAAAGCTCCTGCTCTCTTTTTTCATTTTTTGCAATAGAACGCTTGACGAAAAATACTACAGCTTTTTCAATCAGATTGATGACCAAAATGATAAGAGAAACCAAGGCGGTACCTTCTGTAAACGCCTGAGATTCCAGCTGAGGAATCAACAGCGCCAAAGGCATGGTGTGGAAATTCACCAGGAAGGACACTGCTGAAATCGTGATGATCGCATTGACAAAGAAATAGCTGTACATCTCAATAATCGTCGCTCTGGTACAGGGAATATACACGGAAAACAGCATTTTGAAGCGGCTGATGCCTAAAGTCTGAGAAACATCCTCCAAATTCGGGTTGAATTTAGAAAGGGAGTTATAGGCTAACAAATAAGGGGAAGAGAAGAAATGAGCAACGTTGACGATAACCAAAATGAAAATAGTAGCATAAATCGGGGTATTTTTAAAAGTCAATGCGTAGGAAAGCCCCAACACAATTCCAGGAATCGCCAGGGAAAGCATGCTGATAAAATGCATCGCTTTACCTGAGAAGGAACGTCCTGACCGCGCCGTAATAAAAGCGGAAAAATAGGAGAAGCAGGTTCCAATCAAAGCGGTCAGCAAAGCAATCGCCATAGAATTCACAAAATACATCCCAATTCCGCTGGATAACAATTTCTTAACCGTATCGAGAGAAAAGGACATATCAATCGGATAACGCTTGACAAAACTCAGACAGATAAAAGCAAAAATCGGCAGACAGATCAGCACCAAAACTACCGCAAAAATTACATATACCAGAATATCCCGTTTTTTATTTGTCTCAATTTGATAGGCTCTGGTAACAGTGCTGCTGGACGCATTGGACCCGCTGTTTTTTAAGTCCAGCAAAAAGGCGATTACCGCCGGCAGCAACAGCACAAGTCCGATCACCGCCCCGCTGGAAAAGTTCATCATACCGATTACTTCCCGGTACATATAGACCGGCAGTGTCATGACTATTCCCCCGGTCATCAGCGGTACACCGTAGTCGGTAAATACCATTGTGAAAACCGCAAGGGTTGCGGAAATCAAGGTGCGCTGCATCGAAGGCATCGTAATGGTCAGAAATTGCTGCCATTTGGACAATCCCAAGACGCTGGCCGCCTCATATACTGAGTAGTCCTCATATTGAAAAGAATCGTGGAACATCAGCAGCGCTACTGGGAAAGAATAGAGCACTGAGCCCATTACAATGCCGGGATATCCATAAAGCCCGATATTGATCCCCAGCAGATTGGTAATCAGTCCGTTGTCGCCGAATAAAAGAACCAGTCCCATCCCGTGGGAAATACTGGGAATCAGCATCGGAATCGTGAACAATACGATAAAAACCGATTTAAAACGAATCCGGGAACGATTCAAGAGAAAGGCGAGCAGGAAAGAAAGGGTAATCGAGATTACAGTCGTCATCAAGGTAGTGACCACTGAATTAAAAAGCATCGGCCAAAACTGTTCGGAAGAAAACACCTCTTTCACATGATCGCCGCGGATGTTGCAAAACAGCATGGCAACTGGCAAAACGACGGTCATCAGCAGATAGATCAACAGCAGATACCGGCAGGTAGTAAATTTTTTATTCATGATGTCCGCTCCGTCCTGTATAGCGCAGAAGGTCCTGATATTTTTTATCAAGCTGTTCTACGACAAAAGTTGATACATAATCATTGGATGGGTTTTGATAAATAGTCTGAGGGGTATCCATCTGTTCAATAGTACCATTATTCATGACCATAATACGGTCGCTTAAGAAGAAGGCCTCCTCCTGGTCATGGGTGATAAACAGCATCGTTGCATGGAACTTTTTCTGCAGCGCCTTGAGTTCAGCCTTCATGATTTCACGGTTGGTAACGTCCAGAGCGGAAATCGGCTCGTCCAACAAAATAATATCAGGATTGGTAGCCAAGGTACGGGCAATTGCCACTCTCTGCTGCTGTCCGCCGGAAAGCTGTGCCGGTTTTTTATTTTTCTGGTCGGTAAGCCCTACCTGCTCCAACGTGCGCAAGGCGATTTCTTTCGCCTGCTTTTTGGTATCCTTGCGCAGCGTCAGCGCGTACTGCACATTTTGCAGCACAGTCATATTGGGGAACAAGGCATAGTTTTGAAATACAATTCCCATCCCCCTCTGAGAACTGGGCAGAGAAGAAATATTTGCTCCATTTTTCAGGATTTCACCGCTGTCGGCTTTCTCCAAGCCAATCAGAATCCGCAGCAGCGTAGTTTTCCCACAGCCGCTGGGCCCCAAAATAGATAAAAATTCCCCCTCCATCAAGTCGAAGGACAGATTTTCAAAAACCACTTTTCCGTCATAGCTTTTGCACAGATTTCTTACAGAAAGCTTAGGTTTTAATATTTCCATAATGCAAGAAGCCTCTCTTTCTCTTTATCGTCTTCAATTCCCTTCATATCCCCGTAAGCAATATCCTTCGGATAGTTGGGAATATTGTTTTTCTGATTATGGTAAATCAACTCAGGAGAATAATTTTCTTTATCCCGCACAATAAAATCGTTGGCAATATACTCAAAGACTTCCTTTACGCCCTTTTTGTCCTGATGCCCATCGATAATAGCAGTGCCGGACAGAGAATAGGGCGATCCCAAAGGCGGGAAGATAATCTCAAAAGGCTGTCCTTTGTTCATTTCGCTGACTGCCTGGAAGGTCATCCCCAAGCCCACGCCAACTTCCCCCTGAGTCAGCATTTTAATCGGCCCGGAACCGGATTCCGTAAACTGTTTAAGATTGGGACGCAGCCGGTCAACGTATTCAAAAGCCTCTTTTTCTCCCATAATATTGACCCAGTTCTTCAAAAAGAAATAACCGGTCCCGCTGGATTTGGGGTCTGGCATAGCAATTAGGTCTTTATATTCCGGTTTTAAAAGGTCCTCATAAGTTTTTGGCGCTTCCAGTCCGTGTTTTTCCAAAATCTCAGTATTTACAATAATCGAACCCGCGAACCGTTCCCAAGTGACCCAATGATTGTCGTAATCTTCTGGAGCAAGCCCGTCCAAATAATCAATTTTACTGATACCAGAAATATCCGCCAAGTAGTTTTCCAATTTTTTCAAGTATCCGGTCTCTATCGCCAAAAGAATATCTACTTCTGTATCTGTTCCTTCCGCATAAATTTTCGCAGCGGCTTTACCGGTTGGCATATACATTACAATAATATTCCGATCGGGAAATTTCTCATTCAACCGAAGTTGAAGGTCATCGTTGCGGTACTGGTCTGTAGCGGCACAGATCACGATGCTTTCCTTTCCACCGAAATCAGCCATCAAGGTGAATGCCAGAGTAATTGCCAGTAAAAAAATTAATCCCTTTTTCACTTTTATCCTCATTCCTTTATCGACAGATTTTCTTCTGCCCCTTTTCAGCAATACGCGCTGTCTATTCGTTTTAAGTCGCTGAAAGTATCTATTTCAATAATGTCCTCAAAAGAACATTCCCGCACTTCCACCTGATAATGTTTGGCAAAAAATTCTAGCGGGACCTGATCCCAATAAATTTGTTTTCCCCCTGGCATCTCGTAAGCTTGTTGGATGTCCTCCGTCATTTTGCTTCCGTCCTCTGAAGACCAATAAGAAATCCCATACATCCAGTAACAATTGATGCCGCCAAGCTTCATCTTGGTAATGTATCCATTTTTCGTTTCCAGACACCAATCGTCAGTTTTATTCACAGGCACGCCCAGATAATTGGAGCAGTATTGATATTTGCTAATCAACGCGGGATTAGATAAAAACAAGTCCGCATCCATTACATAGGCTCCGGAAAAAAGGGAGCGCACACACATCGCGGAAGAAATATTGTTGGTTTCCTGATAGAGCGGATTGTCAATCAAATGAATCATAGGATATTTTAGAAGAAGCTGGTCGAACTGTTCTCCCAAATACCCCCGCACGATGTAAATTTCATTGATTCCAGCGGCAAGAACAGCGTCCAGCAGTGTGTCGATTAAGCGTACCCCTTTGACCCTGACCAGTGGTTTGGGGGTATTCAAAGTAATGGGCACCAATCGGGAGCCAAAGCCTGCGGCAATAAAAATGGCGCGTTTCACCCGGTAGGGTTCCAGTGCCTGATATCCCTCGGGAGTCAATCCAGCATCCGACAAAAACTCCTTTTCGTTGAGAAAAGCAAGCGTCCGATTCACCGAACCCACCGACATACCAGTGGCTTCCGCAATCTCCCGCTGAGTCTTATTTGTTCCATTTTGTTCCAAGTAAGTTAAAATATCAAACTGTTTTCTGGTTAAATTTCCCTTTGTCATTTCCTCACCTTGTCCTTTTGATGATTCCAAATACAAACGAGAATTTGAAAACTATAAAATTATGAATGATTATTGCTCTCCATAGGTTATCAATAAAATTCTCCAAAAGCCTTGAAAATAAAGGATTTATCGCAATATGTTCGCCTTATTCCTTTATATGATTTCACACAAGTTTACTCTTTCCCTGACTGCTTATAAGGGCAAAATCAAGGGCAAGAAAATCTCATAACAAGATATAACAGAGTGTGGCAATCGGAGAACTGTGATGTATGTGCGAATATATTATACTGGAGGATT
>CALWNT010000127.1 GCA_944382885.1 uncultured Clostridia bacterium
CTTGAGGAAATACCACTCGCCATCTCGGGCGTTTACCGGGATTCCATCGAGAAGCTCTTCCGCCTCTACCAGACGGTTTTGCTGGATCATCACACGGATATCCCCAAAGCGAGAATTTCCCCCAGTAGACTGTCCCCCGGTATTGCCGTAAGCGGAGCCGGTATTCCCCTGAGAATAATTCCCTTGGGAATAGGAAGAGGAATTCCCATTCATCTTCCGCTCGTTCATAATGGTATCGAAAGCGCTGTTGATCTCGCTCATCTTTTCCTCCGCAACCTCTTTCAAAGGGCTGGTAGGATAGTTATCCGGGTGATATTTTTTCGCCAGATCCCGGTACGCGCTTTTGATTTCTTCATCGGATGCATTTGGACTTACGCCCAAAACTTCATATGGATTCGCCATAAATTTACTCCTTAGCTTTAAATGTTTCTATCTTGAACCGGCTCTTTGCAAGCCGGCTGATCCGCTGTCTTTTTGAGCAACACCTGGTTTAAGCTCTCATGGAGCCCCAGGTAAATGATATTGTCTAATATGGGCTTATACCGCCTGAGATCCAGCAGCTCATAGGCCGCCGCGATCTGCCCCACCGTAAGGTTGAGAGTCTCTCTGGCGTAGGCGTGCATGGAGGAAAGATCCTCCGCCTGTCCCTGAGCCTGAAACTTCTTGTAAAAAATATTGTAGCTGCCGGTTTTGATATCCTCTTCCAGATCGTCCAGCGCGTCGATAAAATAGACGTACCGCCCCAACAGATATCCTAGGCGGCTTAATACTTTTTTCTGCACCGGATCCTCAGAGAGCATTTCGCAGATACCCGACAAAGCGGAAGCCGTCGGTTCCGCCGCCCTGTCGATACTCAGGGTATCGCTGTGCTCCACCTGATACTGGCTGTCCATACATTTTTTCACAAGCTCTTCCAAATGAGGATATTCCCTCATGGCTTTTTTTCTGGCGCTTTTGGCGAAAGGCATCAGGCAGATGGTCTGAAGCTTTTCCTTCACTCCGCCGTCCTCGTAATTATCTTTCAGTTTATAGTACAGCATCACCATCGCGGCCGATGCGCTGAAGGTCAAATCGTGGCAAGGGACGAGACAGGCCTTTTTCTTCATCGGGTTATAGATGCACCGCTCCACCCGAAAGCCGCCGAATTCCGAACTGAGTCCGGAAGAAACCATTGCCAGAAAGGTAAAGTCATAGCTCAGCGTCAGTCTGGCAAAGGGACCATAGACCTTTCCAAGCCTTTTGCACAAGCCGCAGTAAACCGCTTTATAGGTGTCAAACTCCTTGATCTTCATTTCGGGCTTGCAGGGCTTTACATATCCAAACAAACGACCACTCCATCCATTAGGCTAGTGTACTCTTAATATATTACTTTATTCGTTTGATCAAGTGGTTACTAAACTGTAAAAATTTTCTCATTTCTGTTTTGCCATATGAATTTTTCTGACTTTTCGCCGGTGGGCGCGGATCACTCGTTTCTTTCCGACGTTTTCAGAATCCTTCGGCCTCCGAATAAAACGCGTAACAATTAAATTGAAAAAAGCCGTTCATCAAAAAAGAACGCCGGCTGCCCGGCGTTCTCTCTCGAATCTTTTATGATTGTGAGCCTTTCGGATTATTTTTGCACCTCAAAATCAAAGGCGTCGTCTTTCACCGTCAGGGCAAAGGTATCTCCCTTCTGGATTTTCCCTTCCAGCATCAGCTCGGAGATCTTGTCTTCGATCTGAGAGGTAATGGCTCTCCGCAACGGTCTTGCACCGTACACGTCGTCAAAACCAATCTGGGCGATCTTGTGGATGGCCTCAGGAGTAACCTGCATGATGATGTCCATTTCCTGAAGCCGTTTCTCCAGGGTGTGGAGCATCTTCTGGGCAATCTGCTCGATATTTTCCTGTGTCAGCTTGTGGAAGATGATGATATCGTCGATTCTGTTGAGCAATTCCGGACGGAAGAACTTCTTCAGCTCGTTCATAATGATGGAGCGGTTGTTTTCTTCCTCTTTTTCCGCTTCTTTCTCCGTCACAAAGCCCAGATTTTTCTTTTCATCCAGCAGCCGCGCCCCGATGTTGGAGGTCATGATGATCACGGCGTTTTTAAAGTCCACCTTTCTCCCCTGAGAGTCGGTGAGGATACCGTCCTCCAAAATCTGCAGCAGGATGTTAAACACATCCGGATGGGCTTTTTCCACCTCGTCGAACAGCACCACGGAATAAGGCTTTCTCCTGATCTTTTCCGTCAGCTGTCCGCCCTCGTCGAATCCGACGTATCCCGGAGGAGAACCGACCATTCTGGAGACAGAGTGCTTTTCCATATATTCGGACATATCCAGACGGAGCATAGCGTTTTCATCTCCGAACAGCGCTTCCGCCAAGGCCTTGCACAGCTCGGTTTTACCCACGCCGGTAGGTCCTAAGAACAGGAAGGAACCCAAAGGCCGGTTGGGGTCTTTTAAGCCCACTCGTCCCCGGCGGATGGCCTTGGCAACGGCAGTAACCGCTTCCTCCTGACCGATCACACGCTGATGCAGCGTTTCCTCCAGTCGCAGCAGGCGCTGGCCTTCCTCTTCGGTCAGCTGTTTAACGGGAACGCCGGTCCAGTTAGAGACAATATCCGCGATATCCGCTTCGGTGACCTCTCCGGTCACCCCAGAGTTCTTTTCCCGCCATTCCTGTTTCTGCTTCTCCAACTGTTCGGTAAGTTGTTTTTCCTCATCCCGGTATTTAGCGGCTTTTTCAAATTCCTGGGCGTTGATGGCGGCCGCCTTTTCCGCGTTGAGCTCTTTGAGCTTATCCTCCAAGGATTTCACATCTCCCGGAGCGGTATAAGCCCGCAGACGAACCTTTGCCGCCGCCTCGTCGATAAGGTCGATGGCCTTATCCGGCAGATAACGGTCGTTGATATACCGGCTGGAAAGGTCTACCGCCGCGCGGATAGACTCGTCGGTAATCTTGATTTTGTGGTGAGCCTCATATTTATCCCGCAGCCCAAAGAGGATCTTCACCGCGTCCTCCTTGCTGGGTTCGTTCACCATTACCGGCTGGAAACGGCGCTCCAAAGCGGAATCTTTTTCAATGTATTTGCGGTATTCGTCCAAGGTAGTGGCGCCGATAATCTGAATTTCTCCACGGGCGAGCTGCGGCTTTAAGATATTCGCCGCGTCAATAGCGCCCTCTGCGGCTCCCGCGCCGATGATGTTGTGGATCTCATCGATAAACAGTATCACGTTGGAGTTTTTGGAGACTTCATCCAGTACGTTTTTGATTCTTTCTTCAAAATCGCCCCGGTATTTCGCTCCCGCCAGCATAGCGGTCATATCAAGGGCCACGATCCGCTTGTTTTTCAGGATTTCCGGCACTTCCCCCTCATGGATCTTCTGCGCCAATCCCTCTGCGATCGCCGTTTTCCCGACGCCGGGCTCCCCAATCAGGCAAGGATTGTTTTTGGTACGTCTGGACAGGATCTGGATCACACGGTCGATTTCCTCCTGACGGCCGATCACCGGGTCAATGGCGTTTTCAGCGGCGGCCTGAGTCAAATCCTTCCCGTATTTTAACAGGTTTTGCAGCCCTTTATCGCCGGCCGATTTTTTCCCAGTGCCGGCAGCGCCGGTATAGGGGTTTTCTCCGCTATAACCGCCATTATTCCCCACATTGGAAAGCTCAGCCAGCAGCTCGCTGTAGAGGTTTACACTGTCTACACCCAATTCGTTTAAGAACAGCACGGCGTATCCGTCCTGCTGGGTGAGGATGGCAAGCAGGATATGCTCCGTCCCCACATAGGTATGCCCCAGCTTTCTCGCTTCGCGGATGGCCCGTTCCAGCACGCCCTTCGCCCTTGGGGTCAGGTGCTCCGGCGTCAAAGCGACCCGTTCTCCCCTGCCGTCGCTGGCTACCATTTTATTTAAGATTTCCTCTTTCTCTACGCCTTTTTTCTGCAAAAAAGCGGCGGCTACTGAGTTTTCCTCTTCCAGCAAGCCATAGAGCAGATGCTCGCTGCCGACAAAGGTATGTCCCAGTTCCGAAGCAATCTGGATTGCGGTGTTAATGCTTCGGTTTGCACTTTCGGTAAATCCGGAAAACATGTACATAAAAATTCCTCCCTCATTCTCTTTCTTTCTCTATTCTTACTCTCATTTTTGGATGGATTTGTCTCGATTATTCCTCCAGCTTTTCCCGTATCACTGCGCTGCGGACGTAATCCCGCTCCTCCGGGGGAAGCTGTTTTCCCGCCCGGTCGCAGATCGTCGCGGTACCGGTGAGGTTCATCAGCTCATTGAGCTTGGTGTAGGACAGATCAGGGATTATCCCCATGGAAACCCCTAACCGCACATTGGAAACCGCCTTGAAAAAGTCGTTCCCAGACAAAAGCCTTGCGTATTTTAAGGTTCCCAGGCTGCGGAACACAATGTCCTCCAGCTGACGGCTGTCCTGATTTCTCAGGTTTTCTCTGGCTTTTTCCTCGCTTTCAATAATCTGACGGGCGACGCTTTCCAGGTTCTGGATGGCATCCTGTTCGGTAATACCCAGGGTGATCTGGTTGGAGATCTGATAGATGGAACCGATCACGCTGCTCCCTTCCCCGTAGGTGCCCCGGATGGTAAGCCCCAGCTTGTTGATGGTGGAAGTCAGCTGAGAGATCAGCCCGGTCTGTTCCAAAGCTGGCAGATGCATCATCACCGACGCCCTCAGCCCGGTGCCCAAATTGGTGGGACAGCTGGTGAGGTATCCCAGCTTTTCATCAAACGCGTAAGTCAGCGTTTCGTCCAGCACGTCGTCGATCTGATTACAGAGCTGATAGGCCTTCGCAAGATCCAGCCCGTTGGTGATTACCTGAATCCGCAGGTGATCCTCTTCGTTGACCATAATGCTGATGGAGTGATCCTCTGAAAGCACCAGCATCCGGTGTTCCGGTTTGGCGGCAAATTCACGGCTGATTTCGTGCTGTTCCACCAGAGAATACCGTTTGAGTTGGCTTAGTTCATCCAGCTTATAAAATCGCAGCTTGTTCTCTCCCAGATTGATATTCTCCAAAGCGGCGGCGACCTTTTGATTCAACTGTTCCCGCTGCTCAAAGGAAATTTTGGAGTGGAACGGGAAATCCACGATGTTTCTCGCCAAACGGATTCGGCTGCTCAATACAATGCCGTTGTCCGGTCCCTGTGTTTGATACCACTTAATCATGTTTTTCTTCCCCCTGTTCCAACTGTTTGATCTTATCTCTCAATTCCGCCGCCTTTTCAAATTCCTCCTGGGCGATCAGCCGGTTTAATTCCATTTTATATTCTGTCAATAGATTTTTGACCTTAATGGTGCCCTTAGCGGATTTCGGCACTTTTCCTGTATGCACCGACTTGCCGTGGATTTTCTCAATCGATCTCGCAAGATCCTGAGAAAAGGTTTCGTAGCAGTGGGCGCAGCCGATCTTGCCGGTCTCTAAAATCTCTTCCAGAGAGGTCTTGCAGTAATCGCACACCTTTCTCGCCCTTGTGGAAGCAGGTTGGGTCATGCTGTTGGAGAACAGGCTGTTAATGCCAAAATCCGGGAAAAAGCTTCCGAACATCATCGAGTTGGCGCAGCTGCTGCACAGATGCAGGGTGCGGCTTTCCCCGTTTATTGTTTGTTTCACTACGGTAGTGGCTTCATTCTTTCCACAGTTTTCACAAATCATTCTGACTCCTCCTGTCTACTCTTTCAGATATCGGTACTGCAAAGCAGCATTGTTTTTAATAAATTGGCCCGGATGGTCTGTTTCACCTGATCCGGCAGTCCCCGCAAAAGGGAATCGGACATCGCCGACATAATCATTTTACCTTCTTTTTCAGTGAGAATCTTGTCGTAAACCAGATTCTGCAAAATCATTCTTGCGGAAGACTCGTCGATCCCATCTCCGATAGAATTAAGCACATGAAATACCTTCTGCCGGTTAGAGGAATCGATCTTGATAATCTGGATAAATCCTCCGCCGCCTCTTCGGCTTTCCACCAGATAACCCTGTTCCACCGTAAAGCGGTTGGTAATCACATAATTGATCTGGCTGGGGACGCATCCGATTTTGTTCGCCAATTCATTCCTCTGAATTCTGGCGATCCCTCCGTCCTGCTCCAGCATCTGATTGATCTGCTGGGCAATGATATCTGTAATCCTCATTTTTCTTCTTCATCCCCTAAATCATTCTTGACTTTTCCTGACCTTTGATTTTATTATAATGCGAAGGTCAAAGAAAGTCAAGGTCAAGAAAGGTCAAAAATTGTAAAAAATTTATGAACAAATCATGAATTGTAGATCTGTCTTTTCTAGCTTTCCGCTTCTGCAAAAATATTTTTGCGGCAGCTCTTGATTTTTGATCTCGTCTGGTATATGATAGAAAAGAACCAAAAGTTCTATTTTAATTTTGTCTGTTTCAGGGCGGGGCGCAATTCCCCACTGGTGGTACAGTCCACGAACCGCGTTCAGTGATGTCCGCGGCCGATTTGGTGAAATTCCAAAACCAACGGTTAAAGTCCGGATGAAAGAAACAACGGCTGTATTTTGATTGCTATGTTGCTAGGAACTCCCTTGAAACAAATTGTTTCAAGGGAGTTTTTGCAAGTTTCAGCTGGGATACTGCCGCATACCTGA
>CALWNT010000128.1 GCA_944382885.1 uncultured Clostridia bacterium
TTATGGAAGACCCGGATATCCTGATTCTCGACGAGCCGATGAACGGACTGGACAACGACGGGGTACGGGAAATCCGAGCGTTGCTGTTAAAGCTCAAGGAGGAAGGGAAAACCATTCTCTTAGCGAGCCACAACAAGGAGGACATCGCCGCTTTGTGCGATACCGTCCATGAAATGGATAAGGGCGCCTTTTTGGAGAAGGAAAACTAAATTCTCTGATAAAAATACGAATATCCGGGAGAACAACATGGTTGTTCTCCCGGATATTTTGTCCCAACTTGTGATTGAAATCCCCTCTTAAAAAGAGTATGATATAGGCAACAAATATAGTAAGACATTTGTCTTTTAATATTCAGGAAAGGAATGCTAGGATATGATACTGGAATCAGAACGGCTGTTGTTTCGGAAAATAGAAAGCAGTGATTTCCCTATCATTGCTGAAATGATGCGGGAGGAACAGGTTCGAAATATCTGGGAACATTATTTTTCAGATGACGACGTAACAGCCTGGATTGAAAAGCGACAGAAAGGCTATCAAAATCATGGAATCGATTATCTTTTGGCTGTCAGCAAAGAATCCCGTGAAGCCGTCGGTCAGATCGGACTGCTGAAAGAAGTCGTAAATGGCCAGGAAGTTTGGGGAATCGGATATATTTTAAGAAGCCGGTATTGCGGAAACGGATACGCCACTGAGGGCGCCAAAGCAATGGCTGACTATGCGTTTCATACTTTAAAGGTTCCTAAGCTCGTCTGTGATATCAGGCCGATGAACCTGCCGTCTATTGCAGTTGCAAAACGCATCGGCATGGTAGAAACAGGTTCTTTTGTCAAGCAATACAGAGGAAAACAGATGCCGCACTTGATTTTTGAACTGCATCGTGACGCGGATGAGGCGCTTGGCCTGGAAGCGTAAAAATAAAACCTCCGTTTCCAACAAAAACGGAGGTTTTTGCGCATCTCCCCAATTTGGACTGTCTTTTTTACGAAAGGGCAGCCCGGGAAAAGGAAACGATTCCAGAACATGCCTCGGTTTAATGCAATGCCTGTGTCCCATAGAGATTTTCCCGCATAGTATAACGCAGAGGGGCGCATCAACTCTTCTGACTATCAATTTGGAGGAAACACTATGGGCGTTACAAATTCAAATAAACAAATCAGCGTCGACCGCATCGACTGCGACGGAACCCTAAGGGTCACCCTCGCCCTTGCGGCGTCTCCTGATATCGCAAGCAACCCCACGGATATCGTTTTAGTATTAGACCGTTCGGGCAGTATGACAGGAAGTCCCCTGGCCAATATGAAGGCTGGAGCAAAAACCTTTATTGATATTATCGACGAAGCCACAGACAGCTCTCAAGACGGCAACATCGGTTCCGGCAGTCGAATCGGTATTGTCAGCTTTTCTGATACCGCTACGGCAGATACACAGCTGATCACATCGGTGGCTGATCTCAAAAGTGCGGTGGACAGCCTGACGGCTGGCGGCTCTACCAACCACGCGGACGCTTTTACAAAAGCGACCGAGCTGTTTGATCCCCTTTCAACAAATGCAAAAGTAATCGTCATGTTCACTGACGGAAAAACAACAGCGGGCCCGCCGCCGGCTCCTGTCGCGGCAGCCGCCAGAGCCTCCGGAATCATCATCTACTGTATTGGGCTGGTCGGTTCAGACGGAATCGATGTAAACGTGCTTAATGACTGGGCGACTGACCCGGATGCTTCCCATGTAGCGGTAACGCCTGACGACGCGGATCTGGAAGAGCTGTTTAAAGATTTGGCCGCTAATATTTCCAAAACCGGCGCGACCAACATCGTCATCGATGAAGTAGTGAACGCCGATTTTATCATCACCAACGTCTCCGCTCCTACTAAGGGGTCGGTTATGACGCTAAGCTCCAACGCCCTCCAATGGAAGATTCCGGAACTGGGCGTCTCCGCAAACGAGGGAGCGTCATTAGAATTTTTTATCCAGCATATCGGAACTGATTCCGGAGACAAATTGGTCAACGAGTCTATCACCTATTCTGACGACGAAGGGAACGCAGTGGTATTCCCCACTCCCTCTGTGTTGGTGGATTGCGGCTGCGATCTCACAGAGCCTTGCCCTATCCCGGTAGATCTTTCCGTCGAAGGCTGTCAGGATTCTGTGGTGCTGGACGCGGGGGACGTCTATCTGGAATCGCAGGGACGCATCCTTCAGCTGGACGTTACATTGAAAAATGTCTGCCCGTACAAACGGGTAGCGCTGGCGGTGATTCTCACCGAAGTCGATTCTAACGGGAACGAATATCCAAGAGGGATGAAAACCCTTACGATTCCCGCCCACAGTTCGCAAGGCTGCCGGGATGTGTTAGTCAAATGTATTAAGTTTGTTCTCCCCGAAGATTTGGACGTATCCGGCGGGACACCAAATGCCATCTGCAACACCAGAAATTTCAAAGCCCGTTTCATTGCTCACAACATCGATACCGATTTTCGGTGCTGTGACTGTGTGGTTACTCTTTCATAACATTCATCCGGCTGTAAGCAAATTGCTTACAGCCGGATTCTTTTTTTCTTAGAAAAGAACAGCATTCCTTCCCTTTTTCTCAATTTATTTCAGAATTGATGTCCTCAGAACTATGTTTCTTTTTGAGGAAAATGCTGCCGATTATCATAACGACGTATAAAAGCAACAGATAATATGGGAAAAGAGAAGCGTCAATCCTTTGAGCCAGAAGTCCGAACAGAGGCGGAACCACCATAATCCCTACATAAGCGGCAGCCATCTGCACTCCCATTACAGACTGGGAAATGTCCTTTCCAAAATATTGGGGGGTCAGATGGAGCATGTTGGGAAATACCGGTCCATTCCCCATCCCGATGAAAAATAGTCCAAGAGCGGAAATAACCGGCGGTAAAGGCAGCAGTAATAAAATAATCGCTCCCAAGGTGATTCCTTGTCCTGCTTTTATCAGTTGACTGCTGGTCAACCGGGTGGCTAAAATCCCGGAGAGGAACCGTCCCAACGCCATACCAACATAGTAAAAAGTAATCATCAAGGCGGCGGTGTCTGCCGCGGTTCCTCGGCTTTGCACCAAATAGGTACTTCCCCAGACGCCGCAGGTATATTCCAATCCACAGGAACCAAAAAACACCATACAGGCCATCCTCACCTTCCCGCTGCGGATCAGGCGGAAAAGTCCCACCGAGCGGCTGGAGGAATGCGCCTCGTTTTGAGTAGTATGCCCCGCCTTTTTCCAAAGCGGAAGGGTCACAACAGTGAGCGCAGCAATGGTAAGCTGAATCCAGAATACCGTCCGGTAACCCTCGCGCCAGGAACCGGAAGAAAGCGCCAGCGACATCAGAAAAGGGCTTAACGAAACCCCGATTCCATAAAAGCAATGCAGAAAATTCATATGGGTCGCCCTGTAATGCAGCGCGACATAATTGTTGAGCGCCGTGTCAATCGAACCCGCTCCTAATCCAAGGGGAATCGCAAACAGACATAGCCACCCCATCCCTCCGGAAAGAGAAAAGCCCAACAAGGCAAAAGCGGTCATCGTCGTACTAACTGCAGTGATGATTGCGGTGCCAAAACGGTTGATAAGCCTTGCAGACAGTAGGCTGGAAAGAATCGTTCCCGCGGAAATAAGCATCGTCACAAAATTCGCCCAAGATACCGGCAGGTTCAGCTCGGTATAAATGGCAGGCCAGGCCGAACCAAATAAAGAATCGGGAATCCCCAGACCAATAAAAGTTATGTAGATCACCAGTAACAATAAGGTTGCCATCTTAAAAGTCCTCCGTTTTTTGCGGTCTCGATTATGATTATAACAGCCGATACCAGTTGATTCTATCAGAAAAAGGGATTATTATATAACAAAAGTGCCAATTTTTTAAATAAAAGGAGATTTATCTATGAAAAATCATCCTTTCAGTGACAGAGCTGAAATACACCAGTTTATTTCTGACACCCGAGAAGAAACTATCCAGCACGGCAGTGAGCAGTTTCCCTGCGCCTGCTATCTTGACCATTATACCAACGGCAACGACGCCTATCCCTGGCATTGGCACGATGAATTGGAAATCGCTTACGTCACCCAAGGGAAGGTTTCCGCCTTTGTCAACGATAAGCAGTTTCTCTTGCATCCGGGAGAAGGGATTCTCCTCAATCGCCGTGTCCTTCATTCCTTTTCCAGGCAGGGGGAAGCCGAGGTTTATCTGCCTAACATCCTATTTCTTCCCTCCCTGTTGTATGGGAATCAGGAAAGCGTTTACTGGGAAAAATACGTAAATCCTGTAGTTTTGTCAAGCGGATTCTCCTACGTTCTTTTAAGACCTGATATTCCCTGGCAGAAAGAAATTTTAAAGCAGGCTGAAAAAGCCTTTTCACTGCTGACTGAAGAAGGATATGGCTATGAATTTTATACTCGAGACGCACTCAGCAAAATCGTTCTTCAATTGGGACAAGCTCTGCCGAAAGAGACGGCCAAAAAGGCGAAAAATCAAATTGAGATCAATCGGATCCGCCAAATGCTTTCCTTTATACAACTTCATTATACCGAGCCGATCCCGGTGCAGCAAATCGCAGATAGCGCATTTATCAGCCGTCGGGAATGTATGCGTACCTTTCAGCGCATCATCGGCGCTTCCCCTATTCAGTATGTGATCGATCTGAGAATCCGAAAAGCAAAACAGCTTTTACGGGAAACAGACCTACCTCTGTTGGAAATCGCCGCTTCCTGCGGATTCCAAAACCAGAGCTATTTTACCAAAACCTTTCGGGAACGGGTGGGACTCTCCCCTAGGAAATTCAGAAAATCCGAACGCTGAAGCTTATTTCTCCCCTTGAAAGACTTCCGCCTTTTTACGCCTTTTGCGGTTTTGGCGGGGACAACTGAGGTCTTTGCCCTATTCCGCATAAATTTTCTCCACTTTTGTATCAAAATCTCAGCGAATCCGTAAAATTTCGTAAACACCTGGTAAATTCTTCTGTGATAGCCCTTGACAGATAAAAAAACTTTCCCTATAATATGTAGCATGCTACATTTTATATGTCGTATGCTACATATTTATTGATGGAAGGAGTTGACAAAATGGAGTCGCAAAGTATAGGGTCTATGATTAAAATCTTAAGCGAAGCAATCAGCCAAAAGGTAAACAAAAATGGCAAAGAGTTTAATCTGACTATGCAGCAGATGAAAATCCTGCATTTTCTGAAAAATCAGGAAGGCATTAAAAAATGCAGCCAGAAGGATATTCAGGATTATATGAAAATCTCCCATCCTACTACCGTCAGCATTTTACGGTTGATGCAGTCTAAGGGATTCATTGAGATTTCCACCAGCGAAAAGGATAGGCGGATGAAACTGGTTACCCTGACCGGTCAGGAAGAGCCCTTCGTCAAAAAAGTTTTGTCTGGGCGTGAACAGATGGAAAGGGAACTTGTGGCGGGATTAACAGCTCAGGAACAGAAGAATCTGCGGCGGTATTTGCGGCGGATGTATGAAAATGTCACCGGCCTGGTAGACGATGAACCGGCTGAAACATACAGAACTTAATAGCAGATAGAAGGAGCGAAATATGAACAAATTACTATTCAAGTCAATTCGGGAATATAAAAAGCAATCCATTCTGGCCCCGCTATTTGTTACTTTAGAGGTCTTGCTGGAAGTGCTGATCCCGTATCAGATGGCAAAGATTATTGATGTAGGTATCCAACAGAAGAATCTCACCTACATCGTACAGGTGGGAGGAATCTTAGTCATTATGGCGATGCTCTCCCTGCTGTTCGGAACACTGGCAGGTAAATTCTCCGCCGAGGCAGGAGCAGGTTATGCCAAAAACCTACGCCATGATATCTTTTATAAGATTCAGAAATTTTCTTTTAAAAACATCGACCATTTTTCCACTCCCAGTCTGGTAACCAGATTGACCACCGATATCACTAACGTACAGATGGCTTATATGATGACCATTCGTCTTTTGGCTCGGGCGCCGATTATGATTATCCTGTCCTGGGTGATGACCCTGATGATCAACTGGGAAATCGCAATCCTGTTTTTATGCGCCATCCCTGTGTTGGGCTTTTTGCTGATTTTTATTGCTAAAAAAGCACATAAATATTTTGTGCAGGTCTTTGACGAATATGATGTGCTGAACAATTCCGTGCAGGAAAACGTAAACGCGGCCAGAGTGGTCAAGGCCTATGTCCGGGAGGATCATGAGATCGAAAAATTCCATAAAATCTCCCAGAAGGTTTTCGAGCTGTTTACCAAGGCGGAAAAAATCGTAGCCTTCAACAACCCGGTCATGATGTTTGTGATGTATACCGTTATCTTGCTACTGGTGCTGATCGGCGGGCAGGCCATCGTCTTTGGCGGGATGGAATCCGGAGAGCTGACCAGCGTGATGGTATACGCTATCCAGATTTTGAGCTCATTGATGATGGTTTCCTTTGTATTTGTCATGATTATGATTGCGGAGGCTTCTACCGACCGTATCACCGAGGTACTCAAAGAAGTGCCTGAAATGGAAGATAAGGAAAACGCTGTCAAAGAAGTGGCAAACGGCGATATCGATTTCGATCATGTGGATTTCAGCTATGCAGGAAAAGACGGAAAACTGGCTTTGAGAGATGTCAACCTCCATATCAAATCGGGACAGATGATCGGTATTTTCGGCGGAACAGGAAGCGCCAAGACCTCCTTGGTACAGTTGATTCCAAGACTGTATGATGTCACCGGAGGTTCTGTTAAGGTAGGTGACGTGGACGTCAGGGAATACGACCTGGAAGCGCTGCGGGATCAGGTCGCGATGGTGCTTCAGAAAAACGTGCTGTTTACCGGCAGCATTTATGACAATATCCGCTGGGGCGACGAAAACGCCAGCGATGAAGAGGTACAGCGAGTTTGTAAGCTGGCCCAGGCGGACGGCTTCGTGCAGGAATTCCCAGACGGTTACAACACCATGATCGTACAGGGCGGTAACAACGTGTCCGGCGGTCAGAAACAGCGTCTGTGTATTGCCCGGGCATTGCTGAAAAAGCCAAAAATCCTGATTTTGGACGACTCCACCAGCGCTGTGGATACCAAAACCGACGCCCTGATTCGAAAGGCGTTCCGGGAAGAAATTCCCAATACCACAAAAATTATAATTTCCCAGCGTATCTCCTCTATTGAGGACGCCGACCAGATCATCGTCATAGACAACGGCGAAATCAATGGAATCGGTACTTCAGAAGAATTGCTTAAAACCAACCAGATTTATCGGGAAGTTTACGAATCACAGATGAAAGGAAGTGAAGCAGATGAATAAGTCTCAGGGAAACTCCGCAAAACATACCATGAAAACTGCCAAACGCCTGTTAAAATATGTGACAGGAACCTATAAAATAGAATTTATCATTGTTTTCATCTGTATTATTCTTTGCTCTATCTCCACCATCTCCGTTTCTCTTTCCATGAAGTTTTTGCTGGATGACTACATCCTGCCCCTCATTGGGAACGCAAACCCGAATTTTGCAGGGCTCTACCGCGCTTTAGCGGTTCTGGGCTGTATCTTCCTGCTGGGGGTTGTCGCCTCCTTCCTCTACAGCCGTTTGATGGTAAAGATCGGACAGGGCGTTTTAAAACGGGTCCGGGACGAAATGTTTGAGCATATGCAGACCCTGCCTATCCGGTATTTCGATCAAAATACCAACGGCTCCATCATGAGCTTATATACCAACGATACCGATACCCTCCGTCAAATGATCAATCAGTCGATCCCCCAGGTGCTGATGTCCGGTATCACCATTATCGTCACCTTCGTTTCCATGTTGATCCTCAGCCCGATCCTCACCCTTCTGGCAATCGTCGTCATCTTCGTAATGTTCTTGGCGGCCCGAAAGCTCGGAGGCAGCAGCGGTAAGTATTTCGTCCGTCAGCAGTTGGATTTGGCAGACGTTACCGGTTTTGTGGAAGAACGGATGAACGGACAGCGTGTCATCAAAGTCTTCAACCATGAACGGATTTCAGAAAAAGAATTTGACGAACTGAACGAACAGCTGTATGTCAGCTCCTCCAAAGCCCACACCTTCGCCAGCATCATGGGTCCTGTTATGGGAAACATCGGCAATATCCAGTTTGTGCTGACCGCTATTCTCGGCGGTATCCTGCTGGTTTCCGGTATAGGCGGACTGACCATCGGTACCATCGTATCCTATATGCAGTTTTCCAAGAGCTTTACCCAGCCCTTTATGCAGGTAGCTCAGCAGTTTAACTCCATCATTATGGCTCTGGCAGGTGCGGAGCGTATCTTCAATATGATTGATGAGGCGCCGGAAGTGGACGACGGTTATGTTACCCTGGTCAACGCCCGGAAAGACGCTGACGGCAATCTGGTAGAATGCAAAGAGCGCACCGGCCTTTGGGCTTGGAAGCATCCTCATCAGGACGGCTCCGTCACTTATACACAACTTCGGGGCGACGTGCGGTTTTACGATATGTCCTTCGGCTATACGGAGGATAAGATTGTCCTGCACGATCTGACCCTGTACGCCAAGCCGGGGCAGAAGCTGGCTTTTGTCGGTTCTACCGGTGCCGGCAAAACGACCATCACCAACCTGATCAACCGATTTTACGACGTGCAGGACGGCAAAATCCGTTATGACGACATCAATATCAACAAGATCAAAAAGGCAGATCTGCGGCGCTCCTTGGGCATCGTGCTTCAGGATACTCACCTTTTCACAGGAACCATCATGGAAAACATCCGTTACGGAAAGCTGGATGCGACAGACGAAGAAGTCTATGAAGCGGCAAGGCTTGCTTATGCGGATCAATTCATCCGCAGGCTTCCCAACGGTTATGATACCATGCTCAACGGCGACGGAGAGGAGCTCTCTCAGGGACAAAGACAGCTGCTGGCGATTGCCAGAGCGGCGGTTGCCAATCCTCCGGTACTGATTCTGGACGAAGCAACCTCCAGCATCGATACCCGTACGGAAAGCATTGTCCAGAAGGGTATGGATAACCTGATGAAAGGAAGAACCGTCTTCGTCATTGCTCACCGGCTCTCCACCATTCGCAACAGCGACGCGATTATTGTGTTGGAGCATGGCCGTATCATCGAAAGAGGCACCCACAAAGACCTCATTCAGCAAAAGGGCACCTACTACCAGCTCTATACCGGTAAATTGGAATTGTCCTAATCTGAAGAAAAATACAGTCTATTTTGAAGGGCGTACAGCTTGCTGTACGCCCTTTATCTGTCTGAAAATCCGATTTCGTTTCCGGGCTCCAAAGCGGGGTTGCGAAGGCCGAAAAAGGCTGTTATAATAAACTCAGAAACATAAGTTCGATTTGATTTCACTCCGTTCGCCATCCTGGTTCTGTGACGGACAAGACGGCTCTGAGAACAGTTGGTTTCAAAAAGTTTATGGAGGTATCGCCATGTATTACTGGACAGAATATCCCTCTCCGGTAGGCTTGCTCACCCTTGCCGGAAAGGAGGAAAAGCTAATAGGTCTTTGGATAGAGGGACAAAAGTATTTTCCGGAAATCCAGTCCAACACCTTTGAAAGGCAGGATTCCCTTCCCCTATTCCTCCAAACAGAAGAATGGCTCAGCCGCTATTTTCATGGGGAAAAGCCCTCGCTTTCGGAGCTTCCCCTTTCTCCGGAAGGCAGTCCCTTCCGCCAAATCGTTTGGAAACTGCTGTGTGAGATCCCTTACGGAGAAGTGACGACCTATGGAAGTCTCGCAAAAAAAGCGGCGGCACAACTGGGAAAGGACAGCATGTCCAGCCAGGCGGTGGGAGGAGCCGTAGGGCATAATCCTATCTCTATTATTATTCCCTGCCATCGAGTAGTGGGATCAAACGGAAGCCTCACCGGATATGCCGGCGGAATCGAAACCAAAATCAAGCTGCTCCGACAGGAAGGAGTGGATCTGTCCCCCTTCTTCGTCCCCAAAAAGGGCAGCGCCTGATAAGGAGTTCTATATGGAATGGAAAGACCAAAAACAACGGTGTCAATGGGCCAATCCCAAAAATGAACGTTATCTGCGTTACCACGACGAGGAATGGGGCGTGCCGATCCACGATGACCGGAAGCTGTTTGAAATGCTGCTTTTGGAGTCCTTTCAGGCAGGACTGTCCTGGGAATGCGTGCTCAACAAGCGGGAGGCTTTTTTCAAAGCTTTTGACGGCTTTGACCCGGAAAAAATCGCGGTCTACAGAGAAGAAAAAATCCAACAGCTGAGAGAAAATCCGGAGATTATCCGCAACCGGCTGAAAATCCAGGCGGCGGTGTCCAACGCCAGGATTTTCCTCAAGATACAGCAGGAATATCAGAGCTTTTCCAACTATCTCTGGAGTTGGACGCAGGGAAACGTGATTTACGAACAGGGGCTTGCCTCTTCCCCCTTATCGGACGCCCTATCCCGAGATTTAAAAAAGCGCGGTATGAAATTTGTGGGAACCACAATCATCTATTCCTATCTGCAAGCCGTAGGGGTGATCTATTCCCATGAAAAGGGATGCTTTTTAGAGCATCCTCATGATATTCCCCCCTTGCGAAAGGGATAAAATCTCCCTGTTTTCCATCAAAAAATAACATTGCCCAGGCAATAGACAGCTGTTATAATGAAGCTAACCGAAAAAACGGAGGCGAACAGCTATGGAGACCATCAATCGGCTTCAGCATCTCAGACAGTTTCAATTTCCCGAAACAGAGATCGCAGCGGCCGCTTACAAAAATTCCGGAACCTTTCAGGCGCCCAAACATCCTCTGATGGAGGGCCTTCCCCCTTTCCACCGGATGTTACTGAAGATCCATTCCGGTGAGCAAGGGCTTTCCCATACGGAAATCTGGCTTCCAGATCGATGGAACGGCATTCTTTTGGGAATCGGCAACGGCGGAATGGCCGGCAGTATTGCCTATGGGGCGTTTCCGGAGTACCTCAAGGCAGGGTACGCTGTGGCCAACAGCGATATGGGGACCTCCCGGGGAGAGCGCAGCGGCATTCAGAATCCGGACGTCTGGAAGGATTTCGGCTGGCGTGCCACCCATCAGATGACCCTGGCGGCAAAGGCCGTAATCCACTGGCATTACGGAAATGATCCGGATTTCTGCTATTTCATCGGCGGTTCCACCGGAGGGCAGCAGTCCCTTGTTTTAGCCCAGCGTTTTCCAGAGGATTACGACGGGATTATTGCCGGCGTGCCGGCCAATAACCGCACCATGCTCCACACCTATTTTTTGTGGAATCATGTTCATTTGTACCGGCCCGGAGAGCGGACGCTGTTTTCCCAGGAGGAAATTATTGCCGTCACAGATCTGGTGACCTCCTTTTTCCAGGAAAGAAAGGACGGCTGTCCGGGAGATCAGTTTATCTCTCTGCCTCAGGCCTCTGAACAGTTGATCGACGAGGCACTGGCGTATCTTTCCGAAAAGCATCCCGCTTTCACCAAAGAGCAGCTGGACGCCCTGCAGGCGGTCTATACCGGGCCGGTCAATCCCAGAACCGGCAGGCGAATCTACAACGGGATGCCGATGGGTTCAGAGCCCTACCATTGCGGAATCGAGCAGTGTCAAAAGCGGGGAGATTCCAACTTCTATCCCTTTTACTGGGTGTTTGGGGAAGATTACGACCCCTATTCCTTTGATTTTGACCATGATCTCGACCGGCTCAACGACGCGCTGGCAGAAGATCTCAACGCCAATTCCGCCGATTTGTCGGCGTTCCAGGCTCGAGGCGGGAAGCTTTTGATGTATTCCGGCAGCGCAGATCCCTGCGTCCCCTTCCCCGATGCGATGCGCTACTATGAACGGGTGCTGGAAAACATGGGCGGCTATGAAATTGTAAAGGACTTTTTCCGGTATTTTCTCATGCCGGGACGGGATCACGGCAACACCGGCCGAGGGACCAACGCCCTCTCTTCCCTGGAAGGAAAATCCGAGCTGGAGCTGCTCCGCGATTGGAAAGAAAAAGGGATTGCACCCATGTCTTTACAGGCAATCCGCTACCGCAATGGAGATCCGAAAGCAGAAGTGGAATTTATACGAACGATCTATCCGTATGGAAGCGAGTATTTTCCTTTGGGATGCTGTCCTCCCTCCTGCGAGCAATATGATTGACAACCAAAAATCTCCCGCCTAAAAAGCGTGATATCCATAACAGAGAATTCCAAACTAACTGAATAGGATATCGAAGCCGTATTTCAATCAAAATGACTGAAATACGGCTTTTGTTGTTTGATCATGATAAAACACCGCAGCAATCGTGAGAAAAGTTATTAGACAGCATTAAATTTTGAAATTCTATCTTGCTTGTCATGTTATGGCGAAACAAATTCCAAA
>CALWNT010000129.1 GCA_944382885.1 uncultured Clostridia bacterium
AAGGGATTTCATAAGAACAGGCGTCAAAAGACGCCTGTTCTTTATTCTTTCGGCAAGCGGTTTTACCCATGTATCCTTTTTGAATGCCGCGATAAATAATAAAGAACAGGCGTCTTTTGACGCCTGTTCTTATGAAATCCCTTATGCTTTTTTCCTTTTCGGAGATTTTTTCGTTTTGTGTTCCTGCCAGGTTGCCCACAAAGTAGGGGCAATACACAAAGAAGTGTAAGTACCAATGACTAATCCGACAATAATGGGGAACGAAAAACTCAGAATACTTTCTACCCCCATAATCAGCGCCACAACGCTCACCACTATCATCGAAAGGACAGTACAAAAAGAGGTATTGATGGTACGAGTCAAGGACTGATTGATGCTCATATCCACAATATCTGAAATAGATTTGGTCTTGCTGTAAAGACGTTTATTCTCACGAATACGGTCATAAATAACGATAGTATCGTTGATGGAATACCCCAGAATCGTCAAAATAACCGCCATAAAACTATCATTCAACTCAATTCCGCAGAGTACAAAGGTTCCAAATACCATAAAAATATCATGGAACAGCGCCAACACCGCAAAAGCTCCTGCTGACCATCCGCCCACTTTCTTAAAGCGGAAAGCAATGTAAATGATCATCAGCAAACCGCCAAACACAACTGCCACCAGACACTTAATGAAGAATTCCCGCCCCATTGCCGCATCTACACTAGTGATCGAAAGCTGTTTGACTCCCTGCTCCTGAAAATCTTCCAAAAGCGTTTCATCCAGCTGAGCTTGAGTATCAGAATCCAAGCTCTGATTGGATACCAAGGTAATCTGGAATCCGTTGCTTTCAGTCATTCTGTTATACTTTTCGGAAACTGAGACATCCTGTCCCAGAATGTCCTCCGCTGTCTCTTTTACCGCATCAAGGTCGACTGCTCCAGTTTCTCCTTCATAAGAATAAGACAACAAGGTACCGCCCTTGAAACGAATATCCATCTGTACGCCTAAAATAACGGAAGCCAGAATGATTATTACAATGAGAGAACAAGAAAAAATATAAAACTTTTTCTTATTCTTCATAAAATGAAGTTCTTTTCCTTTAAACATCTGCACGACCTCCGTAGAATTTGGGATGACGGAAACACTTAAACCGGGAAATCGGCTTGGTCATATATTTGGAAGCCAGAACGCCAAAGACAAAGTTTGCAATCATACCGGTAAACAAAGTGTAACCGAAGGAGAAAATAGCGCCTTCTGTAGACGGCGGGAACCAAGAAAGAAGCGGTGACATAATGACTGCAAAAAAGCTGTCTGGCGGGCCGAAAGTACCCATTAAGATAATCGCCACGATAATACAGGTCACATTTCCGTCGAAAATTGCTGAAAATGCTCGCTGATATCCTAGTTCAATGGCGCCGTCAATCGATTTTCCGCTGTTAATTTCTTCCTTGATACGCTCTGCGGTAATGATGTTAGCGTCAACTCCCATACCAATACTTAGGATGATACCTGCGATACCTGGAATCGTCAGGGTAAAACTGCTCATTCCCGGGAAAAATCCGGTCAGGGAAGCAATCATCCCACCGACTTGTCCAGCCAACGCGATACAGGCGATAAAGCCTGGAAGACGGTAAACCGTAATCATGAAAATACAAATCAGTATAAAGGCAATCACACCAGCCAGCACCATTGCATCTCTTGCCCCAGTTCCCAAAGTCGGGTCGATGGTGCTGTAGTTTTCTGTTTCCAGTTCAAAAGGCAGAGCACCACCGTTGATTTTATTCGCCAGCTCCTGAGCGGATTCCTGGCTGAAGTCTCCGGTAATAGTTGCCTCGCCGTTGGTAATCGCCTCATTGACGGAAGGATAAGAAATACAGGTATCATCCATCCAGATGGAAATCACCCCATTGTCCTCTGCAAGACGGGTGGTCGCCTCCGCAAAGGCTTCTTTTCCGCTGTCCTTCAGTTTCAAAGATACCATCCAGCCGGTATTTCCCGAGCTGTCCAGCTGTCCGTAAACTGCTTCGGCGTTATCTACGTCAGAACCCTCTAAAATAATATTGGACGCGGTCACGCCGGTAGGCGCGCCAGTGTCGTCTACCTCATAGCCTTCCCGGAAGGTCAATACTGCTGTATCTCCCAGCTCCTGAATCGCATCTTTGGCATCAAAGTTCGTTTCATCGGATTTCCAGGGAAACCGCACGATGATTCGGTCGCTGTTGTCGTCGGTGTAAACCTCATAGTCGGTGATTCCTAAAGTCACCAGTCTCTGTTTCATCACCTGCGCGGCGGAATCAAGCTGTTCCTTGTCCGCTTCGGTACCTTCCGGCGGGGTAAAAGTGACGTCCACGCCGCCTCGGATATCAATTCCCCAGCGGATATCGCTTACACCCTTGATGATAGTAGTCTTGATATCGGCATAGCTGGTGCTGATCCCCGTCATGGAAAGCACTGTAAAAACAATAGTCAATATTGCTACCACAAAAAAGACCGGTTTCGCAACACGTTTCATGTTTTTTCCTCCATTGATTTATTTTATCCGAGCTTTTACGCCGCATCTGCTCTGTCCAAACAGAGAAACGCATCGCGCCGCCCTTCGCACAGCAATCCTTACGCCAGACAGGACGTGTAAAAATATCTACGCGCCTACTATGCGCACGCTATCCCTACAGCCCTCCCCCGCAACAGCAGGGAATGACCGCAGTAAATTAAAAAAGCACGGTATTTATTATAGGATATCCTTTTCCAAAAGTCAACGAAAAGCTCCCCGTTTCGGCCTCCCGAAAAACTATTTTTTCAAAAGTTTTACAACCAAAACTGGTGATATAGTACACATAAATAGAAAACAACTTTTCCATTTTGGCTTTACCGACAAGATAAGCTACACACTCAGCTCTGCTTTTTCGTTTAAAATATCCCGATTCGCCTCTCTCAATGGAGCGATATAGTCTTGGAGAAACTCCTCGACCTGTTCCACGCTTCTGCCCACAAAGTGGATCGGCTGTAAAACAGATTGGATTTCTTCCTTGGTCAATCCGAAGGAGGGATCTGCGCAAACCCGATCAATGAGGTCGTTTTCCCCACCTTCTTCCTTCACGACTTTCGCCGCAGCAATAGAGTGCTGACGCAGTTTTTCGTGAAGCTCCTGGCGGTCGCCGCCCTTTTTCACAGCGGTCATCATGATATTTTCGGTCGCCATAAAGGGCAGTTCCTTAAGCACTCTCTGCTCTACCACTTTTGGATAAACCACCAGTCCGTCGCAGATATTGAGCATAATATTCAGGATGGAATCAATCGCCAAAAAGCCTTCCGCCACAGAAAGACGTTTGTTGGCGCTGTCGTCCAGAGTACGTTCAAACCACTGGGTGCCAGCAGTGAAGTAGGCGTTTAAAACATCTGTCATTACAAAACGGGACAGGGAGGTGATCCGTTCGCTTCTCATGGGATTTCTCTTATAAGGCATTGCGGAAGAACCAATCTGATTCTTTTCAAAGGGTTCTTCCATTTCCTTAAAATTCTGAAGGATACGCATATCATTGGAGAACTTGCTGGTGCTCTGTGCGATCCCCGCCAAGGTGGAAAGCACTTGGGAGTCGATCTTTCTGGAGTAGGTCTGTCCGGATACCGGAACCACGCCGTCAAATCCCATTTCCTCACAGATCAGCCGCTCTGTTTCCTTGATTTTTTTAGAATCTCCTTCAAACAGCTCTACAAAGCTGGCCTGGGTGCCGGTGGTTCCCTTAGAGCCCAACAGTTTCAGATTTTTGATGCGGTAGTCTACCTCTTCCAAATCCATCAGAAGCTCGTTGATCCATAAGGTAGCGCGCTTTCCTACTGTGGTAAGCTGAGCCGGCTGGAGATGGGTATATGCCAGACAGGGCTGAGCCTTGTGTTCCTCGGCGAAGTTGGCCAACAGGTCAATGACGTTGATGAGCTTTCTTCTCACTACCTGCAGCGCGTCACGCATGATAATAATGTCGGTGTTGTCCCCTACATAGCAGGAGGTGGCCCCCAGATGGATGATCCCCTTCGCCTTTGGACACTGCTGTCCGTAAGCGTAAACGTGGGACATCACGTCGTGACGAACCAGCTTTTCCCGTTCCTCTGCTACTTTGAAATCAATGTTGTCCACATTGGCTTCCAGCTCGTCCACCTGTTCCTGGGTGATGGGCAGACCCATTTTCATTTCCGCGCGAGCCAATGCCACCCAGAGCCGTCTCCAAGTGGAGAACTTTTTCTGAGCGGAAAATAAAAACTGCATTTCCTCGCTGGCATAGCGGGTGCTAAACGGACTTTCATAATTCTGATACATGCTGTAACCTCCAAATCGGCGGGGTAAAAACGCCGCCGCACTTATTTTTCTTGTCCTGGATCACGATTCAACGGCATAACAACGATTTGCGACATCTGCCGTCCCATGGATTTCCACAAAACTTCCTGTCACAGCGACTTGCGGAGCTTGTCGTCCCATGGATTTCCACAAAGCCGGAATGTTTTGCGGTTTTGGCTTTGCCAAAATGCTGCCGCTACGGTGAGGCAGCAAGCAAAACTTCCTGTCACAGCGACTTGCGGAGCTTGTCGCTGTGATTTATTATACCATAAACTCCCAAATCATACAATTAGAAAATCACGGGATTTCACTGTTACGGGCAGTATATTGCGGGACAAAGCTTGTACTATAACAATAAATATCCCCCGGCGAAGCCGGGGGTTTTTCATCGACGGGCAAAGCCCTATGATACTAGCCACGCGTCACGTCACGTTGGTACGGTCTGCCAGCCGCGAAGGATTGTTACTTGCCGCCCGTA
>CALWNT010000130.1 GCA_944382885.1 uncultured Clostridia bacterium
TGATCATAATTATAAAATGGTGCAAAACTTTTTGTCCGTATCATCTACAATGAAATTTGACGCAAGTATGTCATAATATGATATACTTTAGAAAGTGGCGTTAGTGATATCCATAGACGACGTCATGACACATAATAAAGTAATCCGAATCCTGTGTTCAGAAATTAGGATTCGGATTTGTTATTTTGTAGATAGTCTTCCTTATTTTCATAACTTTCTAAATGAAAAATAAACCAAACAATAGCTATTCTCAAAAGAATGTACTATAATGAGGAAAATAAAATCTTTTTGTATGATCCATATATTGTTAAGGAGGCTGTCTAGATGAGAGAAGAGGAAAAAATACAGGCTGGAATTTTGTTTTGTCCCAGCGATCCAGAACTGAAAAAGATCAAATTGAAAACCCATAACCTCAACACAGCGTACAACGCCACTTATGAGGATGAAACAGAAAAAAGGGAGCAAATTATTCACGAAATCGTGGGTGAAATTGGAGAAGGAGGCTTTTTCCAAGGCCCGATTTATTTCCACTATGGAAAACACACCAAAATCGGCAAGCGGCTGTTTGCAAACTTCAATTTTACGGTGCAGGACGACGCCAGCGTCACCATTGGGGACGACTGCAATTTCGGGCCCAATGTCACCATCGTGACGCCGATTCATCCGATGGTTGCCTCCGAGAGGAATCGGATGCTGACTGCCTCTGGCGAAATCAAGCGGCTATGCTACGCAAAGCCGGTCTCTATCGGAAATAGCTGCTGGTTTGGGGCGAATGTCACCGTTTGTCCTGGCGTCACTATCGGAGACAACTGCGTGATCGGTGCTGGAAGCGTTGTAACGAGGGATATTCCGGCAAACTCCTTTGCTGCCGGCGTTCCCTGTCGGGTCATCCGCACCATTACAGAAGCGGACAGCATGAAATATCAGCCGGATATTCTGGCCGATAACCGTATCATCGAAGAATAGCCTGATTTTTTGAGAGACAGATAATATGTATTTATATCACTATTATGATAAAACCATAGGACCGTTTAAAAATCTGTCAGACTTATCTATAGAAGAAGCGAAAGCGGTTCTCGAAAACATTAAAATGATAAAACCGACCTCGCAAAGTGCGCAAAGGCATGATAAATATGTTGAATACAGGCGTAATTGTGAAAGAATCCTCCGACTGGAGTTTGCCAAAAAGGGCGGACAAATGTCTAGGCTTTCACCACATTATCTGGTGGTTGAACATAGTCCGTGGCTGTATTCTTGGTACGAAAATTGTGATTTTGTAAGAATACCCATTGAAGAATTTGACCAAAATACACTTTCTTTTACTTATGGAGATTCTATGCCAACATTTAGTCCCAGTATCAATGATGGGAAAGAATATCGTCATAAGCTTTATACTTATTCTGAAATTCTGGAAATAATTCACAAATATGGACTTCCTCAGGATTGGAATGGAGATGGAAAATACGGTCCTGAAAGGTATATTGAAGTTCATGTATGGAGCGATGAAACTATCAATCACTATAGGTAACCGGGTTGTTGATCCCAACTTAAAATCAGGGGACGCATTAAATGCGCCCCCTGATTTCATAGTTATCCAGCCTGTATTTCCTTGGAAGAAGAACCTATTGTAATCGTATAGGTCTCACCAGATACCAGATCCGGGCTGCTGAAAATCACAACTTGAAAAGATAACTCCGGCGTATAACTCATGAGGGTATTTCCGTTTTGATCTGTCAGTGTTACAGCTGTTCCGGCTGATTGATTCCCCGCACTGAGGGATATAATGCCCTGCTCCGCGCCGCTGAAGGTCTGGGCCATACCGGAAGCGCCTGTACCGATAAAGGTTCCCCCTGTAATAACCGCGCTTACATCATAGTCTAAGGTAGCGGTGTCACCCTGGGTGGGGCCGGTGACTACCGTATAGCCTCCGGAAATAGTAAGGGTTCCATTGGCGTCAATCCCGTCGCCGGAAGCGGTAATCGAAAGAGTCCCGCCGGAAATGGTAACACTGCCGTCAGAAGAAGAGGACATCCCGCCGGGATCTCCTCCCGGTCCTCCTCCAAACATACCATCTCTTCCACCAGTGGTTCCGCTGGAATCGACGCCGCCTGCGGCATTGAGCCCATCATCGCTGGCGACTAAAGTGATGTCGCCATCCTGTATCTCTACATGTTGTGCTTCCAATCCCTCGTAGCTCTCAGTAATCTCAATGGTGCCTACGGTCACCGTCAAATTCTCGTCTCCGTGGAATGCGTCGTCTCCCGATGCGATTTCAAAAGCACCTCCATTCACGGTAATGGAAGCGTTGGAGTGAACCGCGTCGTCTGCGGAATCAATGGTAAAGCTGCCGTCTGCAATCAACAGCTCCCCAGTGGCTTTCATCCCTTTCATACTGGTGCTGCTGTCGTCAGTTGTCGTTTCAGCGGCAAGCTGTCCGGGACGTCCCCCTCCAAAACCTCCCCAAGTTTCAGAGGACTCATGAGAGCCATTTGCGCTGCCGCCTCCTGCTGTAATCTGAAAAGCGCCGTTTTCTATTTGTAAATAGGCTCCTGCACTGACACCGTCCCCCTCTGCTTCAATCTCTAGGCTTCCATTTGAGACATAGATAAACCCAAGGGACGTATCGTCGCTGTTTTCTGCATGGATGCCATCTTTGCCTGTATCTAAGGTAATGGTCGTTTCCCCAGTAATGCGCACGCTGTCGTTGGCATCCAATCCATGAGAAGCGGAGGTAACCAGATAGGTGCCTCCGGTAATCACCAGATCGTCTTTACAGACAATCCCATGTCCTGCGGGAGAAGTCACCGTAAGACTTCCGGAACCATTTATTGTCAGATCCTGCTTGGAGAAAATCGCTCCGTCAATGTTGTTGTCGTCGATCGCTGTAAAGGCGCCTCCGTTGGAAAGGGTGTTTTCGCTGCCCTCCGCCAGCGTAAGGAATACCTTATCCCCTTCTAAAATATACAGCGGAGCGGAGGTCTCGTTGTTAATCTCCACACCGTCAAAAACCAGCTGTAATTTTGCCGTGTCGGGAGCATCTACCACAATCATCCCATCGTCTAAAGTACCGGAAATCAGATAGGTAGCTTCCTCCGTAATGGTGACGGTAGTGCCGGATATCTCCACGCTGTCCGAACTGGCTGTGGCCGAACTGCCGTTTAACTGAATCTGGACACAGTTGCTTTCGTCATAATCGGTTTCATAGTCCCGGTCAGTAAACATCTCGGCATCGGTCTGGGACAAAGCGGCATCCGTCGAATCAGCAGAGGTTTGAGTGGTATCGGAGATACTACTGATTTCGGCTGAGTCCTCATTTTGGCACCCGGCCGCCGTACCGAGAAAGAATAATGCCGCCAGGACAATCGCTAATTGTTTTTTCATAAGCCCGATCCCCTTTCCTATCAAAGTTCAGTGACTGTGGTTTCCTGAAGAGAAACCATGATCTCAAGATTTCCATTCCTACAGCGGAGTTTATCAATCATTTCCTTTTCTTTCGCCGTATCCCGGAGGGTTACATGATAGGTGAGCCGGAACATACTGCCCATATTGGTGGTCTTTACGCTAATCAGATCGTGACAGACCGTATATTCCCGAAAAATATCCTCAAAAACCCCGGTATAGTCCAAATCCTCCGGTATGGTAATCGTAAAGGTTTTATATGCTGCGGCCTTTTTTCTGGCTCCAAAATCCAAGCGGTTGTAAAGCAGAAATACCGAGCACATAATCGCTGTAAACAGCACGGCAAAGCCCAGATATCCCATCCCGGTAATTAAGCCGGCCCCCATCGCCAAAAACAGGGTGCAGATTTCCTTGGCTGTTCCGGGAACAGAGCGGAAACGCACTAGACTGAACGCCCCAGCAACCGCTACGCCGGTACCCACATTTCCATTCACCAGCATGATCACCACACAAACCACTGCGGGAAGCAGCGCCAGTGTGACAACAAAGCTTTTGGTATATCGGGTTCGGTACATATAGGCAAAAGCCATCACAATCCCCAAGATCAAAGACAGTCCCAGGCAAAGGATAAAATCGGCCACGCTGATGACTGTGGTGAGATCGGAATCAAACAATCCCCGAAAAAGCGTATTAAACATAATATACCGCCTCCTTGTTCAGATTGGGAAAAATCACTTTTTGATAAGCGGTACCGTATTTAGAGAACGAAGTCTGATAAATCCGCTCTTTGGACAACAGATGAGTCATCCACAGCGGAATCCCGCCTGAGCATTTGATCTCCATCAGCACCGTATCAGGAGGAAGAAGGGATACTCCGTAAATCTCAGATTCCAGGGAAAGATCCTCCTGCCGGCAGAGGATAGTATCGTCAAACGTCACCCGGAAATCTGAATGATCCTTGGCATAATAAGCCTCCCTTTCATAAGAAAGAAACGCAATCGGATGCAGGAATTGATAGTAGTCTAAAAAGTAGTCCACTTCTTCGGCAATTTGGCTGTCGCTGTGGCAGTGACGCTGGCCGAGCACCCATTCCATCGCTTCTTCTTCAGGCAGGGAGATACGGCGTTTATAGACGACCTTCTTGTATTTCTTTTTCAGCTCCACAAATACCGTGCTGTCAGGTTCCGCCTGACTGTAGCTGCGGATGCGTAGTTTTTCCTTGTAAGTGGGTTTTTCAATCGAACGCCGAACCAAGCGGTAATTGTCTGTATCAAAATAGATGTTGCGGATGGTGGTACGCCCGTATTGATCCAGAGACATATAGGGCTCCATCCCTTGCAGCACCTTTTCTTTTTGTGCTTTTGTCAATAAATATTTCAATTCATGTCGTTGAAAAACAGTCTGATAGGCCATAAAAAATTCCTCCTGTACTTCTGATGTTATCATTGTACAGGAGGAAGATTGAAATAGGATTGAAAGTTTTAAACTTTCTAACCGGGTTTCTGGAAAGGGAGCTTCACCACAAACTCCACCTTCCCATCCCGGCATTGAACGTTGATAGTACCTTTATGGGTCACGGCAATCGCTTTCGCGATGGCAAGACCTAAGCCATAATGTCCATTTTCTCCGGTTCTTGCCGTGTCCGACCGGTAAAAGCGTTCAAAAAGCTGTTTGAGCTCTTCGGGAGGAATCGCCTCCCCATCGTTCATCACCGACAAAATTCCATGATTTTTTTCTTTCTTTAACAGAAGGGTTACCTCGCCGCCGCTGTCACTGTGACGGATGGCATTGTCCAGCAGGATAGAAACAAGCTGTTTGAGCTGGACGCTGTTGCCGCTGACGAAGATCTTTTCTGTAATGTCACTGTTTAAAGTCAAACCGTTTTCATAAGCTACTGACTCAAAGGGAAGTGTTTCTCCGCAAACCAATCGGCTTAAATCCAGAATCTCCATTTGAGGAGTCACCTGCTCCGCCCTCGCCAGTTCCAAAAGCTGGATAATCAGCGCGGACATTCGCTCATTTTCATATTGAATATTGGAAAGCCATTGGTTTTCCCCTATTTCCCGGGAAAGAAGCTCCAGATTTGCATTCACCACCGCGACTGGAGTTTTCAGCTCATGTCCCGCATCCGAAACAAACTGTTTTTGTCTTTGATAGCTTTCTTCCAGGGGAGATACGATTCTGTCTGCAAGATAGCGGGCCAAAAAGAACAGCACCACAAGAGTTACTCCGCCAAAAATCAGCGTATAACACAAAAGCGTACCCGCGCTTTCCAGCATCAGGGTATTATCCAAAAAGGCAACTAAAGTATACTCACCTTTATCCGCCATTCGATAAATTAAATTCTGTTGAACGCCATCTTTTTTCCCTTTTTTCATAATCTCTTCCGCTAATTCTACCAGAGTATCCTCACGGAAGCTAGAGACATCTGCCGTATCCACTTTCAGCACCTGTCCGTCTTTTGATATCGCCACAGAATAAAAGGTAGAAAGTTCCAGCATTGGCGGCTTCCCATGAGGATCGTCCCGTTCTTCCTTCTTTTTATTTCCTTCCAAATTTCCGGTATCTGAGCTTCCAGGAATTGTGTAGCTGTCGACATACTGTTTTAAAAGCGACCGGTTTTCATTGGTCATTTGAGTATAACTCGCCAAATAGATCATACAGACGGTACCGAAAAGCAGCAGTACTAAAACGGATAAAATTGCGGCCACGATTTTTCTTCTGGATTTTTTAAACATGATCGTACCTCAATTCATAGCCGATCCCGCGTACTGCTTTGATTTCTGTTTTGGCCTTGACAAAGTTCAATTTTTTCCTTGCAAAGGACATATATACCTCAACATTATTATATTCCGCATCGCTCTCATATCCCCAAATCTTTACTGCCAGCTGTTCCCGGGTCAGGATCTGTCCCTGATTGGCAATCAGATATTCCAGAATGCGAAATTCCTTTTCGCTTAGACGCACACTGTTTTCTCCGCAAACCAGAGTAGAAGCGTCGGTGTTCAAGGCAATATCCCCAAAGGTCAGGGCTCCGTCCGCCGTATTGATCGTTCGCCGTCCAAGCGCCCGAAGTCTGGCGAGTAATTCTTTGGTCATAAAGGGTTTGGTCAGATAGTCGTCTGCACCGCAGTCCAGACCGGTCACCTTGCCGTCCAGTTCTCCCTTTGCCGTCAGCATCAAAATCGGCGTTTTGATTCCTTTTTTTCTGGCTTCTTTTACGATTTCAAATCCGTTTTTGTGGGGAAGCATCACATCCAGGATGATAAGATCATACGCTCCTGTTTCTATGGCGTACAACCCCTCCAGTCCATCTGCGCAGTGGTCTACATCATATTTCTCCAAACGCAGGATTTCACAGAGCGCCTGAGCCATTCTCCTTTCATCCTCTACAAGCAAAAGCCTCATACCAATCCCTCCAAAACAACCTTTTCCCATGCACAGCTTGTCCGCGTTGCCCTTGTTTTTATTCTATCACGAAAGATTGAAAAAGAATTGAAGTTGAAACCTATCTATCATACGAACATCAAAAACTCACAAAAAATAGCAGCCTGCATTTGACGCTCCTCTTAATCAAGCCTTATTTTTTCAGCTTAAAAGATTCCTCAAAATAAGACGAGGTATTGATAAGCTGTTCAAAATTCCCCCTTTTTTTGATACGCCTATTTTCCATATAAAGGATTTCATCATACTTCGTCAATAGATTTTTTTCCAGATGATGTGTAATTGTGATAAGTGTTAAATCCTTCATTGCTAATAATCTGTTTTCAATATCATATGCTGTCTGCATATCGATGGCAGAGGTACCTTCATCTAATATCAAAATAGGCTTTTTTCTGATTAAAGCACGGGCAACTGCAATCCTCTGTTTTTGTCCGCCGGATAAATTGGAGCCATTCTCCCCTACTCGATGCTGCAATCCATCTGGAAGTTCTGAGAGAAATTCAGTCAGACCACTTTCTTCTATGACTTTTTCAATGCTCTCTTCTGGATAGTTTTCATGTAAACAGATATTGTCATATATGGATTCATCAAACATGTAAATATTTTGATGGATCGTTGATGACAGTTGAGCCACACTATCTTTTTCTAACATATGAAGTTCCTTATTGTCATATAAGATTTCTCCTTTATATGCGGAATAGTATCCTGTTAAAAGTTTAATAAGGGTACTTTTTCCACAACCGCTTTTCCCAATAATAACATATTTCTTTCCCTTTTCAATGACACAGTTTACCTGGGTTAAAACCTCCTTTTGCCCGTCATAAGAAAAAGATAAGTCGTTTGCACATATCTGTTGTTGATAGGTAGCGCTGTCTTCTCTTTTAGACGGAAGAGCAGAATCATTTGATATCTTCTTTAGCTTTTCTGCAATCGGCTGTACACTTCTCATTTTCGGAACGTTGGTAAATATGCTTACGAGAGGATTCGCCAGATTACTGCTTACTTGTACCATTCCCAATAAAGTACCTGCTGTTATACGTCCTGTGATGATGAAATAAGCAGATAAAAATAAAACCACTATCTGAACCATAAGGGAAAGGAAGGCGGACACCCCCCTCATTCAATGCCAAGAATTTATCAACGTTATATTTAGAGTTGATTGTTTGCGTGTTTTCTTCGTCAAATCGCTGTATGATATATTTTTTCATAGAATAAGACTTAATAATTTCAAATCCAGACAGGATATCTTTTAAACTGCTTGTAAAATTTTCCAATTTTAAAGAAAACAGATTCTGCCTTTTTTCTAATCTGCCGCCCATCAAACTGGGGATCAGGAACATAACTGCGATCGCCGCAATTACGCAAATTGTAACCACAGTATCAAAATAAATCATTAACACAAAAGAAGAAATAAAAATAACGGTATGCTGCACCAGTTCAAAAAGAGGAAGTAAAAAATGATCCTCCAGCATTTTTACATCATTTGTAATAACAGATATATAATCAGCAGTATTCTTCTTTGCAAAATCTTCCACATTATGATCGATGATTCCCCGAAAAACATCGGAACGAATTTGACACATAATCCTGCAGATTACTTTTTTGCTGAATAAAGATTGGAGATAAAGAAAAATTCCTAACAGTGCAAAATAACCAATAGAGAAAATAACGATTCTCATAAACTGATGAATATTTTTTCCCATCGCTATATCTAATAATTGTTGAAGCAGGACAGCCATAAAAACATATCCTAAAGAAGCAATGATACTGGTTAAAACCGTTAAGAGAAAGAAAAATTTGTTTCTCTTGATATAAGCTGTCATAATATCCCCCTCATATGCTGCATGTCTGTCAACAATTTTATCATCGATTGTTGACGAACCCCATTGTCTTTCTTTGTATTTCTGTTTATTTCAAAAAGAAAAGAGGCAAAGTCCTACGATTTTGCCTCTTAAAAGGAAGGAATCGGACTCCATAATATTTGAACTACGCGTCCTTCTTTCGCTTTTCCCTTCCAGAATTTCTTATTTTCTGACTGCATCCGCTACTGCCTTGGCCACATTCACCGCAACCTGCTTGTTAAACGCGTCCGGCAGGATATACTCAGGATTCAATTCTTCATCAGAGATAATCCCCGCAATTCCATAAGCGGCGGAAACCTTCATCTCATCTGTAATATCATTTGCCCGGGACTCTAACGCCCCCTTAAAGATACCTGGGAACGCCAGTACGTTGTTGATCTGGTTTGGAAAATCGCTCCGCCCAGTTCCAACGATATAAGCGCCTGCCGCTTTGGCCTCGTCCGGCATAATTTCCGGAACCGGATTCGCCATAGCGAAAATAACCGGCTTTTCACTCATAGACCGGATCATGTCAGGAGTGACAAGGTTCGGCCTGGAGACCCCTACAAAAGCGTCTGCCCCGACCATCGCATCTTTCAGAAGTCCTGTTCTGTTTTCCGGATTGGTCACCTCGGCCATCTGGGCCTGAGCCTCGTTCATATAAGGTGCGCCCCGGTAGAGGATGCCATCCTTGTCGCACATGATAATCTTCCGAATGCCCAGCAGCATCAGGAATTTCGCAATGGCGATCCCGGCGGCGCCAGCGCCGTTTACCACTACCTTCAAATCAGAAAGGGCTTTTCCCACCAATTTCGCACTATTGATCATCGCGGCTCCTACAATGATTGCCGTGCCGTGCTGATCGTCATGAAATACCGGGATATTCAACTTCTCCTTCAACTGTCGTTCAATTTCAAAGCAGCGGGGAGCGGAAATATCCTCCAAATTGATCCCCCCGAAACTCTGCCCGATCAGCTCAATGGTGCGGACAATTTCGTCCACATCCTTCGAATTGACACAAATCGGAATGGCGTCCACTCCTGCAAATTCTTTAAATAAGCAGCATTTTCCCTCCATGACCGGCATGGCAGCCTGAGGTCCGATATCTCCCAACCCCAATACGGCAGTACCGTCGGTAATCACCGCTACCAAATTTCCCTTACGGGTGTACTGGTAAGCCAGTTCCGGATCTTTTTCAATTTCCAGACAGGGAGCCGCTACCCCCGGGGTATAGGCCAGGGATAATTCTTCCCGATTGGTCACCGGTGCACGGGACACCACTTCAATTTTTCCCTGCCATTGAGCGTGTTTTTCTAAAGCTTTTTCATTTACTGTCATGTTTGTCCACCTTTATTTATCTGTTGGTTTGTTCTTTCAAGCGAAAAAATGCATTCAGCGATTCCTGGGGTGTAAACCGATTGCCGAGAGGGCTTGGCCTGGAGGCATAGAAACCGTGGAAATCGGAACCGCCAGTCATCACCAACTGATTTTTTTGCGCAATTTCAATCAATTTTCCTTCATCTTCCTGCTTGCAGCGGCTGTGATACACCTCTACCCCTTCGATCGCCTTCTGGGCAGCCAATTCTTCCAGCAAGTCCACGCTGTCATATTCATACGGATGAGCCAGCACCGCAATGCCCTGGGCCTGATGAATCAGATCCAACACTTCATATACATCGGGATAAGGTACGCTGACATAGACTCTTCCGTTTTTAGAGTCAAACAGCTCTTTAAATAAACCGCTGAAAATATGGGTCGTAAAACCATAGGACATCAACGCATGCATAATATGCTGTTTATAAAGAGAGGTGCTGGAAGAAGAATATTTTTTGACATCTTCTATGGTAATGGGAAAATACTGCATCACCTTTTTGAGCATTTCCATTCCGGCAGCTTCCCTCTGCTTGCAGATTTTCAAGCAGTGCCCTTCCAGCCTGTCCGGCTTTTCCGGCAGATAGCAGAGCATATGCACCTTTCTGTTTCTTTTTCGGTCAATACAGGAAAGCTCTACTCCCGGCACGACCTGTACCCCATATCGCTGTCCTAAAATCTTGCTTCTGGAAAAAGACGCCACCGTATCATGATCGGTAATCGCAAGGAAATCCATTCCCACCCGTTTGGCCATGGCAATTACTTCTTCAATTCCTTCCGATCCGTCAGACAACCTAGTGTGGCAATGTAAATCGCCTTTCACAGAAATTCCCCCCATCATTATTTCCATGCCTGTCTCTCGACCTCGTACAGGCATCTTACTATTACTAATATGACTGTTTTCTCAAAACATACCGGGCTTAACCAGCTATACGCAATCATTATTAGTAACTGTCACTGGCAGATTCCCCGCCTTTTGTCTGTCAGCTCTCCTGCTGTTGGCAATTTCTTTTTTCTTTTCCCCCTTACCGAAAAATTGATAAAACAGAAACTAAATTTATTATACTATCAGCCGCTGAAAAAAAACAAGAACTAAAATGTAAACTTCACCCCTAATATGGAAAAATCCGGTAAGGGAAAATTTCCCAAACCGGATTTTTCTTTATAAAGACGCCGCGAAAGCTTTTCCGTATTCTCTGGCTTTTTTCAAATCATCCTGGCTTGGTACAAAAATCACACGGCAATCTTCTTCAAACACCTTGGTTTTCAGGGAAGACAATCTTGCCTTGATATTTGCAGCAGCCTCTCCGCTCCAGCCATAAGAGCCAAATACTCCAACCGGACGTTTAGCGATATTCACCGCGTCCGCATGAGCCAAAAGCATGTAAACCGGCGGAACCGCATCCCGGTTCAGGGTCGGAGATCCAATCAGGAAAGCGTCAGAATCATTCAGTACTCCGCCCAAAGCGGCCATATCATGATCGATGATGTTGTAAAGGGGCACTTCTGCATCCGGAAGTACCTCCAAAATCCCGGCCGCAATTTCCTGGGCCAGCTTTTTAGTATTTCCATAAGCAGAGCAGTAGAACAGAGGAATCAACTTGTGATCTCTCTGAGCAGGTGTACTCCACTGAATATATTTCTCAATGGCCTTTTCCAGCTGGCATCCCTTAGTCAAAACAGGGCCGTGGCTGGGAGCAACAAATTCAAGCTCCAGATCTTTAATCTTCTCATACCCTTTCAGGACATAAGGCTTAAAGGGACCAAAAATCGCGGTATAATAGCCCAAAAAGGCAGACTCATAGCTTTCCGGATAGGTTACTTCCGTATCGATCATCTGGGGTTCGCAGTAGTGGCTTCCCAAATAGTCGCAGGAAAACAGCACCTTTTCCTCTTTGAGGTAGGTGAACATAGAATCCGGCCAATGCAAAAACGGCGCGTTGATAAAGGTCAGCGTTTTTCCGCCCAAATCTAAGGTGTCCCCGTCTTTTACTATCTTCACATTCAGATTCGGCTTATTGGTGATATTTTTGAGATATAAAGCTCCCGCCTGGGACGCGATAATCGTAAGATCCGGCATCACGTCCAGGAGCTTTTCAATTGCACCGGAATGGTCCGGTTCATTGTGATTCATGATTAAGTAATCAATTTTATCAACTTCGGCGGTCTGTTTGATATTAGACAGGAAATAGTCCAGATAATCCTTGTGGACAGCTTCAATCAAAGCTGTTTTTTCACTGCCCTTCACCAGGTAAGAATTATAGCTGGTGCCGAATTCTGTTTTCATTACAATATCGAACACCCGTAAATTCGGATTGAGCACACCGACACTGTAGACGTCTTTTGCAAATTCTCTGTAAAACATGTAGCATCCTCCTATTGATCTTTTTGGCATTCCCTTCAGAACGGTTCATTTCTTTCCTATTCTCAAAACACCCAGGAGTATTTTGAGAATAGGAAGCATCTTTTTGATGCTCCCCATCCCATCATAGCAGAACCATTCTGCCCTAAATTATTCAGCGTCTTCAAACATATCTTTGCCAACGCCGCACAGCGGGCAGACAAAATCATCCGGAAGGTCTTCCCAAGCAGTGCCGGGTGCGATGCCGTTATCCGGATCTCCTACCGCTGGATCATATTCCCAACCACAGACAGAACATACTTTTTTCATCTGAAAACAACTCCTTTTTCTTTTTTCTCATTTTTCAGGCGGCGAACAAACTCACTACCCTGATCAAACACAATCATACCATTTAAGTGTATTTTTGTCAAGAAATTATTTCTGATCCCGTTCCAGCATCCTCTTTAGATATTGACCGGTATAAGATCTTTCGCAGGCCGCAACCTCTTCGGGAGTTCCCGTCACAACGACCTCTCCTCCACGGTCTCCGCCTTCCGGCCCCAAATCGATCAGATAATCCGCCACTTTGATGACATCCAGATTATGTTCAATGACCAATACCGTATTTCCGGCATCTACCAGCCTTTTGAGCATTTCAATCAAACGGTGGATATCCGCTACATGAAGCCCAGTGGTAGGCTCGTCCAGAATATAAAAGGTGCGCCCGGTAGACTTTTTGGAAAGCTCAGAGGCCAATTTTACCCGCTGAGCCTCTCCGCCGGAGAGAGTCGTCGCCGACTGTCCCATTTTGACATATCCCAGTCCCACATCGCAGAGGGTCTCCAGCTTCCGCTGAATTTTCGGGATATTCTCAAAAAACGCATACGCTTCCTCCACCGTCATTTCCAATACGTCGTGTATGGTTTTTCCCTTATATTTTACCTCCAAAGTTTCCCGGTTATACCGTTTTCCCTTACAGACTTCACAGGGAACATAAATATCCGGCAGAAAATGCATCTCGATTTTGATAATTCCGTCTCCCTCGCAGGCTTCACACCGTCCGCCCTTGACATTAAAGGAGAACCGTCCGGAGGTGTAGCCCTTTCGCTTGGCGTCCGGCGTCATGGCGAATACCTCCCGGATATCGGTAAACACCCCGGTATAGGTCGCCGGGTTGGAACGAGGCGTCCGCCCAATAGGGGACTGGCTGATATCCACAACCTTATCCAGATGTTCCAAGCCTTTAATCTCTTTTACCTTGCCCGGTTTCACACGGGATTTGTTGAGTTCTTTGGACAGGGTCTTATTGATGATTTCATTCACCAAAGAAGATTTTCCTGAGCCGGACACCCCCGTCACACAAGTAAAGGTACCCAAAGGAATTTTCACGTCAATCCCCTTGAGGTTGTTTTCCTCAGCGCCCACAACCGTCAGGAACTTCCCATTTCCCTTTCTTCGTTCTTTCGGGACTTCGATTCTTTTTTTCCCGGATAAATACTGTCCGGTTAAAGATTTCTCGCAGGCTAAAATATCCTGCAAGGTTCCCTGAGCTACGATCTCTCCTCCATGTACTCCGGCACCTGGCCCCACATCGATAATGTGGTCAGCCGCATACATAGTATCCTCGTCATGCTCTACCACGATCAGGGTATTTCCCAGATCCCGCAGCCGTTTCAGCGTTCCAAGAAGCTTATCATTATCCCGCTGATGCAGCCCGATGCTGGGCTCGTCCAGAATATACACGACCCCTACCAAGGAAGAACCGATCTGGGTCGCCAGACGGATCCGCTGGCTCTCTCCACCGGACAGCGTACCGGCGGAACGGGATAAGGTAAGGTAATCCAGTCCTACACTATTGAGAAATCCCAGCCGTTCCCGAACCTCTTTGAGCACCTGATGGGCAATCATTTCTTCTTTTTCGGTCAGTTTCAGGTTGTTGACATAGTCCAAAGCCTCTGTAATGGAGAGCTTACAAAAATCGCTAATGTTTTTCTCTCCTACCGTCACTGCTAAAATTTCCGGTTTCAGCCTTTCCCCGTGACAGTCCGGGCAAGGGACGGAACTCATCACCTGGCTGATTTCATCCCGCATATAATTGCTCTGGGTCTCCCGAAAACGGCGTTCCAGATTGTTTACAATTCCCTCAAAAGTAGATTTGAATTTCGTGGTTCCGAATTCATTGGAGCGAGTCAGTTCCAGCGCTTCGCCGCCGGTTCCGTAAAAGAGGGCTTCCTGTCCTTTTTTAGAAATTTTGTGAAAAGGGGTATCCAAGGTAAAACCAAACTTTTCTCCCAGCACCTTATAATAAGACTCACTGATACTTCCCTCCGCATAATACCAGCCGCTGGCCTTAATGGCTCCTCCGCGAATGGAAAGCTTTTTGTTCGGCACCACCAAATCCGGGTCTACTTTCATAAAGGTGCCCAGCCCAGTACAAGTAGGGCAGGCTCCCAAAGGATTGTTAAAGGAAAACATCCCCGGGGTCAGTTCTTCAATGCTGACTCCATGCTCCGGACAGGCATAGTTAAGAGAATACAGCACCTCTTCCACGCCCACCTGGTCTACAATCACCAAGCCGTCGGACAAAGAGACCGCCGTCTCTAAGGAACCCGCCAGACGGGAACGAATTTCCTCCTTAATCACCAAACGGTCGATCACCACTTCAATATCATGTTTTTTGTTTTTCTCCAGCTTGATTTCTTCGGATAGATCATAAATATTGCCGTCTACCCGAACCCGGACATAGCCGGAACGGCGGGCGGAATCCAGCTCTTTGACATGGGTGCCCTTTCTCTGCCGCACTACCGGAGCCAAGATCTGAATCCGGCTGCCCGCCTCCAAAGTCATCACTTTGTCCACAATCTGATCGATGGTCTGCTGCCGGATCTCCCTGCCGCAGACCGGACAATGGGGAACGCCGATCCTGGCATAAAGCAGACGCAGATAGTCATAGATTTCCGTCACCGTTCCTACTGTGGAACGGGGATTTCGCGAGGTGGTTTTCTGGTCAATGGAAATCGCAGGAGACAGACCCTCGATGTAATCCACATCCGGCTTTTCCATCTGCCCCAAAAACTGCCTTGCATAAGAAGACAGACTTTCCACATATCTTCTCTGTCCGTCCGCATAGATGGTGTCAAAAGCCAGAGAAGACTTTCCGGAACCGGAAAGCCCAGTCATCACCACGAGCTGATCTCTGGGAATCTCGACATCAATATTTTTTAAGTTGTGTTCTCTGGCGCCTTTGATGATAATTTTATCTTTTGACAAAACAGTTCCTCCTGTCTTACCGTGATTTCTTTCCTTCCAATGCCGCGATCTTATCTCTCAACTGAGCCGCATATTCAAATTCCAACAGCTTCGCCGCTTCTTTCATCTCTGCGGTCAGTTTTTTGATCATCGCCTGTTTTTCTTTCTCATTCATCCGCTTTTTCAGCTTGCGGACATCCTTTTCCTCTTCTTTTTTCGAAATTTCAAGAATTTCCCGGACATCCTTTTTAATGGTTTTCGGCACAATGCCGTGAGCTTCATTATATTCGGACTGAATCGACCGCCGGCGCTGTGTTTCCCGGATGGCGTTTTCCATGGAGGGAGTCACCTGATCCGCATACATGATGACCTCGCCCTCCGCATTTCTCGCCGCACGCCCGATGGTCTGGATCAAGGAAGTCTCGCTTCTGAGGAAGCCCTGCTTATCCGCATCCAGAATACAGACCAAACTGATCTCCGGGATATCCAATCCTTCCCGGAGAAGGTTGATCCCTACCAGAACGTCAAATTCACCCAGACGAAGATCCCGGATGATTTCCATCCGCTCGATGGTATCTACGTCGTGGTGCATATCGCGCACTTTAATGCCCAGATTATCCAGATATTCGGTCAAATCCTCCGCCATCTTTTTGGTCAGGGTGGTAATCAGAACCCGCTCCTGTTTGGGGACGCGGAGATTGATCTCGCTGACGATGTCCTCGATCTGCCCCTCTACCGGCTTAACGGTAATGATGGGGTCCAGCAGACCGGTTGGGCGGATCACCTGCTCTACCACCTGCTTGCTGTGTTCCCGTTCAAATTCCGCAGGCGTTGCGGAAACGTAGACCGCCTGATTGATTTTGCTGTAAAATTCGTCAAAATTCAAAGGCCGGTTATCATATGCCGATGGTAAACGGAACCCGTACTGAACTAAAATATCCTTTCTGGCCCTGTCGCCGAAATACATTCCCCGCACCTGAGGAATCGTCACATGAGACTCGTCCACAAACAGCAGAAAATCCTCCGGGAAGTGGTCCAAAAGGGTGAAGGGCGTACTTCCCGGAGCCCTGCCGGACAATACTCTGGAATAGTTCTCAATCCCGCTGCAAAAACCAATCTCCTGAAGCATTTCCATATCATGCCGGGTGCGCTGTTCAATCCGCTGGGCTTCCAGAAGGCAGCTATTCTCCTTAAAATACTTGACTCGTTCGATCATTTCCTCTTCGATTTGCTGGATTCCCGCCCGCAGCTTTTCCTGAGACACGATATAGTGGGAGGCGGGATAAATCGCCGCGTGAGACAAGGTAGCTTTTACCTCGCCGGTCAGCGTATTGATTTCGGTGATCCGGTCGATTTCATCTCCAAAAAACTCCACACGAATCGCGTCATCTCCCGAATAAGCGGGAAAAATCTCCACCACATCTCCTCTGACTCGGAACTTATTCCGGACAAAATTGATGTCGTTTCGTTCATATTGAATTTCCACCAGTTTGCGGATCAGATCATCCCTGTTTTTCTCCATCCCGGTTCGCAGGGAGATCACCATTTCCCGATAGTCGATCGGGTCGCCCAACGAATAGATGCAGGACACGCTGGCCACAATGATCACGTCCCGCCGCTCTGCCAAAGCCGAAGTGGCGGAATGGCGAAGCTTATCAATTTCATCATTGACGGTGCTTTCCTTTTCAATGTAGGTATCCGTCACCGGAATATAGGCCTCCGGCTGATAATAGTCATAGTAGGAGACAAAGTACTCCACGGCATTCTCCGGAAAAAATTCCTTAAACTCGCTGCAAAGCTGAGCCGCCAAAGTTTTGTTGTGGGCCAATACCAACGTAGGTTTATTGACTTGAGCGATTACATTGGCCATGGTAAAGGTCTTACCGGAGCCTGTCACTCCCAGCAAAGTCTGCTCTCTATCTCCCCTTTTGATCCCTTCTACCAGCTTGGCAATGGCCTCCGGCTGGTCTCCCGTGGGTTTGTAGGGAGATACTAATTTAAAGCATTCCTGATTCTTTTCACTGCTCATATACACATTCCTTTATTCTATGGCTTTCTCTTTGGGAAAGCCGCTGTTGCGCCATTTACGGCAAGCCGCATCTGTTGCCTCTCAAAACAAGAACAAACGTTTTCTTGCTTATTCTACTCTTTTCCATACTTTTTGTCAATGTTTTTAGTATATCACAAAAGTCCCGTTTATTTCAATGAATGATGCCAGTGCCCAAGCAGCTAAATTACTCTAAAAATAAAAAGCAGAGGGGATTCTCCTCTCCGCTTTCTATACTTCGCAACGAAATATTTGGCTATCCTCTAATCTGAGAAATTCCTAAAACGCCATATCCTGCCTTGAACACGGTTTCTTTTAGTTTTTCTTCCGATACAGGCTGTTTTGATCTCACTAGGGCATATTTCTCCTTAAAATAAACTGCCGCTAAAAATCCCTCCTGCATATGAAATGCGTTCTCAATCCGCAGCGCACAATTTTTACAGCTCATGCCTTCCACCTGGATTTTATATTCATAGGGAAAATGGCTTTCCTCCCGATCAGACGGCCGAATCTTTTTTACTTCATTGTCTCCTCCGCCGCAGCAGCCGTTTTTTAATTTTTTGAGATAACTGCGAACGGCAACAATCCCAATCAGCACCAATATCCCACAGATAATCACCGTAGACCAAAGTCCTTCCATCTTCATTCCTCCAACCCTGTCTCCAATTATTAAATAGCAGAAACCACAAGTTAGTATTAGCTAACTCATGATAAAATATTAGCATTCTTCTTTCTGTTTGTCAAGATTTCCTTTCCTTAAAAAATCCTGACTAAACTGTTCTCATCTAGTCAGGATCTTTTTATTCTTCTCATTTCATTGCAAAAACGAATGCAATAACCTGTTTTTAATCTCTTTTCTCACCGACGTTTCTTTTATCCGAAATTATTTTTCCCGAATCCGAACTTCGCCGTGAACCTCCATCACCGGGTCCTCCCAAATCACTTGGCCTACGCTGTCCGCGGTAATGACTCCTGATCTTGGATTTTTCACAGAAAGGATATCCCCTTTTACATCCGCTTCCACATCAGAATATTCAAAAGAGAGATCCGTCTCCTCCATCCGGCAGTTGATAAGCTTTAAATTTTTGCAGTAGCATAAAGGCTGCGTCCCAATAATGGTGCAGTTAATCAGCGTCAACCCATCGGAAAACCACCCCAAATATTCCCCTTTTACCACCGAATTTTCTACTGTCACGTTTTCGCTGTGCCAAAAAGCATCCTTGGTATCCAGATGAGAGTCCTTAATAGAAAGGTTTTTCATATACTGGAATGAGTATTTTCCCTTCATGTTCAAATCTGTGATCGTTACATTCCGGCTTTCAAATAAGAAGTATTCCGACTCTATTTGGGAATGACTGATGGTGATATCCTCGCATTTCCATCCAAATTCAGGAGAAACAATTTTGCTGTGCTCGATTTGAATATCGCTGCACTCCCGCAGGCACTTAATTCCTGTAATTTCCGACTGACTGATTTTTCCATGCTGGGCATACCAGATCGGCGCTCTGGTCAATTCATCCATTTTCGAATGCAAAAGTTGGAAGCCCTTTACATGCCAAAGGGGATAGCGCAGAGAAAAACTACAGTGATCCACCACAATGTTTCTCGACTCTTTCAAAACCGATTCTCCATCGGCAGGCCCGGCAAAAACACAGTCTTTTACTTGGGTATTTTGCAGATAATACAGCGCACGCTCTTCATCAAATGTTTTATTAGCAATCACTTGTTCCATAATATCCTCCTGTTTTTCTGTCTCTGGATCTAAAAGCAAATGGCAACTTTCTTCTTTCGTCTTACGAACCGACGTTTTATTCAGCCGATCCATTTTTCTTAAAATTACCGAATCCGGTTAACTCTCTCCTGAGGATAGGACGCTCCTGCCTTGTTTTGTTTCTAAACAAAGTCTCCCCATTGAACAGGAAAACGGTAATTTGATCGAATATAAACATATTCACTATACCACTCTCTGCCTTTTTTGTCCAATGCTGAAAAACTATTTACAACAATTCAAAAAATGTATCGCGTGGAGATATCTTATTTTTTATTTACTCTTGTTATTGTAAGACAAAGCAAGTATTCTTATATCGCATAACTTAAATTTGGAGGAGAACAATAAAGACGGGGTGATTTTATGTATTACCAGAATCTCAACGAATTGATTTTAAAAAGCAGCAGTTCCAAACAATACTTTTATTCTCTGCCTTCCAAAACCCAGGAGCAGCTTAGAGAACAAACCCGTTACATCCACACCTTGGCTCAGCTCCATCAACAGGCAGAATCTGCCCTATTGCTCCAACGTCAAAAGGAAATTCGCAATCTTCCGCTGTTTTGAGCCGACAGAGCACAGAAAGCCATCTCCCTAAGGGACACTGGGAGACGGCTTTCTAAACTCCATTTTATTATCTGTTGATTTTTCTGACCGCAACCGCCAGAGAGGCTCCCTTAGCCGCGGAAAACCCAAAGTTGTACAGCGGCGCGTCTTCGTCCGCTCTTACATATCCGTACCGCTCAAAGTCATATCGCTCAAGGGCGGCAAAGGCCAGGCCGATAGCGACGGGGAAGTCCTCTTCCCGCTCAAAAGGCTCGGTCTGAAAATAGAGCATGGTACAAGGCGGCAGCTCCACAAGTTCATACCCTTCCGGCACCTCTCCCGCATAGTCAAAGGGAACCTCCACCCCACAGGCGGTGGAAGTATAGCCTTCTTTCATCAGAAAGGGCGGCAGACTAAGCAAAGCAGGCACATCCAGTTTTGAAGGTATACTTTCAAGCAGACCATGCCAATCACAGCCGCATTCCGCGCAGAAGGAAAGATAATCGGTGGCTTTCTTTGCTCTTAACAGAATCAGTTTCCGTTTCTGACGCTCTACTGCGCTAGTGGTGCAAAGGGTTGTTTTTTCTTCCATGTCCGTTCTCTCCTTTTGATTCCGCAAAATATAATAATGGCTTACGGGACTGGGCCTAAACAGTGGGATTGGCGTCTTCCCACTCCGATACTTTTGGGGCGTTGTGGAAAATTGTTCTTCAAAAGCCCTAGTGTATCCCTCGTGAGTAGAATAATGACAATCCAGTGCGATCTCCAGTACAGACTTATCTGTTTCCGTCAGCTCTTCGGCACTTTTGCTCAGACGAATCGCCCGGAGATATTCTGCCGGCGTCATATGCAGCAATTCCCGAAACAACCGATCCGCATGGCGTTTGGTGTATCCCACGCTCTGATAAAGCTTTTCCATAGAAAAGCCTTCCTCTTTGCCGCATCGTTTCAAATATTCCTGCATTTTCTCCACTACAGCAATTTTATCCAATCCGTTTCACCTACCACTACTTTACCATATTGCTGCCCGAATTTCTTGACTCAAACGGACATTTTTTCAGCCCTTTTCCTGATAGACGGCAGGAACTCGTCTACAAAAGGGTAACTATCTCCGAAAGGACGTTTATCTGGGCTTCTGGTCTTTCCCTTCCATTTTGAAATTTCCAATAACGCCCCAAGCCCTGCTTAATCCAAATCGTGTGCATTCCCAGTAAATTGGCAGGTAATATATCGTTGTCAATCCGATCCCCGATCATAACCGTATTCTGCGGCAGACACCTGCTTTTTTGAAGTGCAATTTCAAAAATTCTTTTATCCGGCTTCTCAACGCCTTCTTCTCCGGACGCCACCACTAAAGCAATATATTTTAAAATACCGTACCCTTTTAGCCGCTCCGCTGTACCGGGAGGCTGATTTGCGATTACCCCGATCCGATAATTTCTATGCAACCGGCTCAGGCAATCCACCGCCTCCTGATACAAAATCTCATCTTCTGTATGCCACGGAGTCAAAGAAACGCCTAATAATTTGGCTGTCTCCAAGTCCCCCTTTTGATTCTGCCGATAAAATCCCAGAGCGGTCTCATAAACCTTTTCAAAAGAGACGCCGGCAGCTTGGGCAAGTTCTCTGAACCTATGCTCATACGCTCTGCGTTCATTTACCAGCGTGGAACCGATATCAAAAAACAGCCAGTCTATATTCGTGAACATAGATCTCTCCCCTTCAGAGTTCATTTTCGAATTACCGGGTGCCGGATCACGGTCTTTAACCGTTCCGGCTTTGTTCTCCTAGGATCGGACAGATAGATTTCATGGTGCTTCCTCTCTTCGTTAAAATCCACCGCAAGCCCTTTTTCATCTAAAAATGCCGCCATTTTTTCAATTGTCGCAGGCTCCTCATCGTAAGGGCCGATATGCATTACCTGACAGCACAGCCCTTCTTTCCAGCGGATCAGATTTGCCTTTTCCGGATTCAGGCCGGGCTTTTTCGCCGCCAAAGTTTGCTTGGCCCACGCAAACACCTCCGGGGTGACAAATTCCGGCTGGCGAATCATCGAGACCCAGCAAAGCATATTTTTATCCTTCAAATCGCTCCCGTCAAAAGGGCTGTCTTTCTTCTGCCAAAGTCCCTCTAAAGGGGGCACTACATACTCAAAATAACCCGGTATCGGATGTTTTCCCAATTTGCTCATCTTGATGGTAAAGGAAAGCCCATACAGCAGCTCCAGCGCTTCCTGATACGCTTTGGAGGTGTTGGGATCTCCCTCCCCCGATACTGCCAGGAAGGTCATTTCCGGTACGTCTATCAGCATAGGAGAAGTTTTGGGCAGATAAAGGTCCTTATATTCCTTTTTATAGTCCAGCTTTTCCATCTTTGTCACATCCTTTTTCCATATTTTCGGGGCATTCTTCCTTTAACCCAATATAGATGTTGACTACGGCATTCTCCATATCGCTGTCCGTATATTCTTCAAAATCAGCCGCAAAGGATCTGGGAAGCTTCGATTTCCAAATCTCTTTCCAGCAATCCGCCACCGCTGTTATCACATTTCCGGTAACAGTAAATCGGGCGTAATTGCCCGCCGGGATAACCCTATGCGCCAAACGGGAACCGCTCTCGTCTAAAGATGTTACCTCACAGGCGGCCAGAAAAGTATAGTCTCCCCTTTCGTCTGAGACATAGTCGGTATAAATACCGAGAGAGGCTCCCGTTTTTTTATTTGGGATCTCCTGATAGACCCGCTCCTCATAAAAACGTTTCCACGCCCCTCCAATCGCCTGCCCCATATCCGGGGAAAAATTGTTGGTGCGTACCGCTAAACCAGCCACCGTTTTTTCCGGCAATCTTACAATTTCATATTCCATTTTCCTTGCTCCTTTTCATCAAAATCTGTAAAAAAATCTTTACAGGATGAGCATAGCACAGAAAAGTGGACATCTATCTGTCATGATTCATATTTTTTTAAAATATTCCTGAGATATTCCCGGTATTCCTCTCTCCATGACGCCGGCTCTAAAAGTTCTCCCTCCCCGCCGAAGCTGGTAAGCCAACGAAACAGGGAATCTTTATCACAGAAAGACGAGGAAAAGAGAAGATGATTGTCCTTATCTTCCCAAAAACTTTCCGCGCCGAATTCATCGATCAGTCTCCATTTAGCGCGGGAGGAAAAACGCACTTTCGCGTCAATCCATTCCATCTGCTCCATTCCGGTACAGGGTACAAATTCCGGAAACTCTTCCACAAGGCAGTCCCCCTGTCCGCCCTCTAATTCCAGCATACGGTTGAGCTAAAACAGACAGAAATCCTTTCGTCTCAAACAATACCCCCACAGATACCAGGAAGCCCATTGAAACACCAGCAGACAAGGCTCCACTTGCCGCAGGCTGTCTCCATTGGGGGAACAGTAGAGAAACTTTACCCGCTGCCGATCTTCTATCGCTTCTGACAATAGTTCAATTTTAGGAGCTAAAGCACTCCGGTACCAAGAAAAAAGGTCGATTCTGATATGCCCTCCGACCGGAAGAATATGCTCCTCTCCGCCCGAAAGCTTCTCCATCAGCCTGCGGTAATGGTTGGAACTGGAAACAGAGTCAAGCCCGGACAAGCCCGCTAAAATCTGCCGAAGTTCTTTTTGGGTAAGCAGGGTTTTCTCAATGGCATATCCCTGCGCAATCAAGATACCGCCGTTTTTTCCCGAAATTGTACTCAAAGGCACCCCAGCCCTGCACAGATCGTCTATATCCCGGCTGATAGTTCGGCGGGAGACCTCAAATTTCTCCGCCAGATACGGCGCCGTGACTTTGCCCTTTTGCAGCAGGACAGTCAAAATCCCGATTAGCCGGTCGATCTTCAAGATTTCTCCCGCCTTTCCCGATTCTTAGGATTTCTTAAAACCATCTTCAGCCAACACGCAAAAGCGCTCCCTGATTACCAGAAAGAACGGCGTCTCGGCAAAGGATCGATGGTCTGAGCCATCCGGTCGCAGAGCAACTCCAGCATACGCATTTTGACCTCGCTGTAAGAGGGGTCATAAAACAGGTTGTGAGACTCTCCTGGATCTCTTTCAAGATCATAGAGCTCTCCCAAAATCGTCTGTTTCCCATTTCGTGGATGTACTTTCACAAGCTTATATCTTTCGTCCCGGACCATAGTGCAGAAAGCCATCGGGTCGCGGTGGTTGATGTTAGAATTGTAGTATTCACTGTAAACCGTATCCCGGTGATGAGACAGCGGTGCGTTCCCCATAAGCATCGGCCACAGGGATTTTCCCTGCATTCCTTCTTCCGGCACGATTCCCACTGCTTCACAGATGGTCGGCGCCAGATCCACCAGCTCCACCAAAGCGTCGCTGACTCTTCCGCCTTCGATCACGCCAGGCCAGGAAATGATCAGCGGTACATTGACGTTGTTTTCATAAAAATAAGGTCCTTTCAGATACATTCCGTGATCTCCCAGGTTTTCCCCGTGATCGGACATATAGATAATCAGCGTGTTGGAAAGCTGACCCGACTCTTCCAGATAATCCAGAATCCTCCCCACCTGAGCGTCGATTTGGTCACACATAGCCCAATACGCCGCCCGAATCATCTTGTGGTCGTGATCGTCCATTTCGGTGTAGGGGTAATTTTTGACGATACCATAAGCGCCTTTATGATCCAAAGCCTGAAAGGCGGGTTTCTCATCCAGTTCTCCTTCCCGATAGTTAGGCAGAGGAATTTCCTCAAGATTCTTGAGATAGGGTTCCAAATATTCTTTCGGCGGGTCAAAGGCGTGGTGCGGATCATAAAAGTTTACCGAAAACAACCAGGGGAGATCATACTGCCTTGCGCTTTCGATATACTCCATCGCCATGTCAATGCACCATTTGGTTTGTGAATCCTCCGGTGACATTCCCTCGTTGACGTATTTACAGTCCGGACGGGGCGGAGTGTGGTAGGTTTTCCCCTTCGCCGTCAGCCACATGGTGTACTCATTCATCGGCCAGTTGCCGGCGGCATTGATCTCCGACGGATGATGGCTCCATTTAAAATAATCGTAACCGTCGTCGATTCTCCGTTCCCTCACCCGGCAGATTTCCGGCCCGCAGGGGGATAAATGAAGCTTTCCGGACAGACCGCAGGTGTATCCCTGCTAAGATAAAATTTTAGGAAACAGACGCGCATCCGATCTGATAT
>CALWNT010000131.1 GCA_944382885.1 uncultured Clostridia bacterium
CGCGGCCTACTTTTGCTCGCTCAAAAGTAGGCAAAAGAGCTTCACTCAGACGCCGTGAAGGCTTGGAGTGGGTCTTAAAAGTTGGCTCCTAACGGAGTACAACAGAAAATATTAGTTACTGCCAAAATAACCGTCAGCCCCAGCTGCAAACTGGATTTTTCCTTCTTCGCATGGTTAGGAGAACACTTTATAGACCTGTACCAAAGCCGCCGCGGCGTTTGAGCGGTGCCCTTTCCACCTTTTGGGCAAGCAAAAGGTGCCGGGGTCTGGGAGCCGGTGCTCCCAGGTGCTTTCTTCTTTCTCTGAAAGGAAGTTATAAAGAAAATGGTTTTTAATATAGAAAAATAAATTTCTGTTTATCCGCTATCCCTTTGGATTCTTCATGGTCAGCGAAATTCTCCCTCGTTTCACATCTACATCCAATACCCAAACCGTCACAATGTCTCCCACATTTACTTCCTCCAAAGGATGCTTGATAAAGCGGTCGCAGATCTGGGAAATATGCACCAGCCCGTCCTCATGAACACCAATGTCCACAAAAGCGCCGAAATCGATGACGTTTCTCACTGTTCCCTGCAGTTCCATCCCTGGCTTTAAATCCTCAAGGCTCATTACATCGGTACGCAAAAGAGGTTTGGGAAGCTCGTCTCTGGGATCTCTTCCCGGCTTTAACAATTCTTCCACAATGTCCTGTAAGGTTGGGACTCCGGCCCCCAGCTGCTGAGCTAAAACAGAATAGCCGATCTCCTCTGCTTTTTCTTTCAGCCCCTCTAACGCTCCCGAACGCACGTCTTCCAGAGAATAACCGCATCGCTTTAACAGCTCTTTGGCCGCTCCATAAGACTCTGGATGAACTCCGGTGTGATCTAGTATATCTTCTGATTCCGGTACTCTCAAAAAACCCGCGCACTGGGTAAATGCCTTTTCTCCCAGTTTTTTGACCTTTTTGAGTTCTTTGCGATTCTGAAATGCCCCGTTTTCCTCTCGGTAAGCGACGATATTTTTCGCAATCCCCGCATTGACTCCGGCGACCCGGGTCAACAAGGGCTGAGAAGCGGTATTCAGATTGACTCCCACGCTGTTGACGCAGTCCTCTACTACCCCGCCTAACGCTTCATCCAGCCGGTTTTTGGGCATATCATGCTGATACTGCCCTACGCCGATGGCCTTGGGGTCGATCTTCACCAGCTCCGCCAATGGATCCTGCAATCTCCTTGCGATAGAAACAGCGCTTCGTAAGGAAACGTCGTAATCCGGAAATTCCTCCGCCGCCAGTTTAGAAGCGGAATACACCGACGCCCCAGCCTCAGAGACCACCAGGTAAGACACCGGGCGAGACAGTTCCTGGATTAGCTGAGCCACCAAAATTTCACTCTCCCTGGAAGCGGTCCCGTTTCCGATGGCGATTAGATCTACTTTGTTTTTCTCTACCATACGGCGAAGCTGTTCCTTCGCCTTGTCGTCTTTTCCATGAAAGTTTGGATAAACGATGGCTGTGTCCAGCACCTTTCCAAATTCATCTACTACTGCAATTTTGCATCCATGCCGGTATCCGGGATCAAACCCCATTGTCACCGCTCCTTTTACCGGCGGCTGCATTAAAAGCTTTTTTAAATTCACGGCAAATACTTTGATGGCGCTTTCACAGGCGGAATCGGTCAAAAGATTTCTGATTTCCCGTTCCAAGGAGGGAAAAATCAACCTATTATAACTGTCGGCACATACTGCTTCCATTTTAGAGGCCAAGGGACTGTGTTTACGAACAAATTCCCGCTTCAAGAGAACGAGAGCAACCTCTTCCGGCAATGTTACCGAAACCTTCAGTATTCCTTCCCGTTCTCCCCGGTCAACGGCCAAGATCCGATGCCCTACAATCTGCTTCACCGGCTCAGTATAGTCATAATACATGGTATAGACGCTTTCCTGTTCGGGGTCCACGGCTTTTACCTCTATGCTGCCGTTCTGCCAAATCAGCGCTCTCAGTTTCTGACGACAGCCCGCGTCGTCGGAGATCCGCTCCGCCAGAATATCCATTGCCCCCTGAATCGCATCCAGTATTTCAGGAACTTCCTCCGACAGATAATTTTGCGCTTCCTTTTCCAGATCAGTGCCCGCAGCCTGTTCCCACAAAAGTTCAGCCAGCGGTTCCAAACCCCGCTCTTTCGCGACAGAGGCCCTTGTCTTTCTCTTTTGTTTATAGGGGCGGTAGATATCTTCCACCTCTGTCAGCGTTTCGGCGTTTTCGATGGCTTTTGCCAATTCCGCAGTCATCTTTTCCTGGGCAATAATGGCGTTGCTTACTTCTTCTTTTCTCTTCTCTAACCCCTTTAAATACTCCAGACGATCGTTAAATTCCCGCAGTACCTGATCGTCTAAAGAGCCGGTCGCTTCTTTTCGATATCGTGCGATAAAAGGGATCGTATTCCCTTCTTCTATCAGGCGAACGGTATTTTCCACTTGGGACTGTGTTAGTTTAAATTCTTCCTGCAAGCGTTGTAATAATTCCATCTGTTTTGATCCTTTCCTGCTTTAGAAAACAGTTCCGGTAACGAATTTCGTTACCGGAACCTTTTCTCTATTGCGCTTTATGATTTATCCATCCATTACCAGGAAGTGTCGACCGTCTCTCCATTGAGGAGGTTCTGAAGTTCCTGAGAAAGCTTATCCAAATAAGCTGCCCTGCCTTCAAAACGGTCTTCGCCGTTGACATTCACTCTCAAACGCCGGTCTTCAACCTCTTTGGCAACTAAGGTATCATCCGATTCCCCGTTGTTATAGTGATAAACCAACGTTACCTCAGACAACGGCTCTGTCGTAACTGGCTCGGTATTCAGCTCTTCAATGGACATTCCCACTAAAAGCTGATAGAACAGCCGGAAATTTTCCTCATCTAGTACCTGACCATTGCAGGAAGCTTCCAATTGATCTTCTTCATCCTCTGATTCCGCCGCAGTATGCTTGAGGGTGAATTGGTATTCGGTTCCATCAATCGTTAGGTCTATCTGTTCTACATCTGTAATCAGCGGTACCAAAGGCATCTTAGAAATTACGTCATTTAAGTCCACTTTGGTAAGTCCGATTTTTGTTACGTCAAAACGATACACTAAGCCATTATCATCGCAGATCGCATAATGATATTCCGAACCTTCTGTATCTTCCTCTTCGCTCGGAAGCGCATCTCCCACAATTATTGTGGTATTTCCGCCTTCATATTCCATCTCCAAGGTATATTCCGGATCATCAAAGCCATATTGAGCGGCATCTGCTTCATTATAAAAGCCAAGAACCTTCTGAGCGCTTAAGCCAAACAAAGTCGAGATATAATTGCTGTCCAGTTCATAATCCATATCACACTCTACAGGCGAAGTCATCTTCATCGTAGACATATACAGGCTATTCGTTCCGTCGCTGGCAAGCTCTGTTTTTTCTAGGACAATCGGCTCTTCCATATCCTTTCTGGTTACAGTTACCTTATTCACTTCAGGCTGTTCTTCATCTGTGTTCGTATAGGACTGTGTCATATCTCTATTGAGGTAATAGAATTTATCCTGAAGCATCAAGGTCCCCACACTGCTGCTTACTGTATAAAGGGCATTGTCTCCCTCCATCATGAAGTAGTAGCCGTCCGATTCTTCCGGTGTAGCGTCCCCTAAATACAGGGTGTAGGTTTTGTCTCCATAGGAAACCTTCGCCGTGGCAGAAGGCTCATCCAAACCATATTTAGCTTTATCCTCTACTGTATCCAGCACCTTATTGCCGGCGTCCAATGAACTGAGCGTTTCAGCTGCATAGCTGTAGTTGGAATCCTGTTCCGGATAGCCCTTGAGTTCTGCAATTTCATAGGTTTTATCCTCTCCTTCTCCGGAAGAGGTCATCACATAGCTGTCGCTTGCATTCGTCATTTCCAAAGAGGTAAAATCATCTACATTTTCTTCCACCAACGGAAAGGTTTCCTCAGCGGTAGATTCAGAAGAACTTTCGTCTCCTTGGGTCGCCTGATCCTGTGTCAAAAGCAGGAATACCAAAACTCCCACCAACAACACCAAAACAATGGCGCCGATAATCAGCGTCCTTTTCTTTTTATTCACTATCTATGCCTCCTGCGCAGCCAGATTACAACACCGATCACTAAGGTTCCAAGAGGTACCAGCACGGTAAAGACCAGAGAAATTGTATTTGTCACAGATTCGGTTGGATTTAACGCCTCTGCGTCAAAGCTTACGGAAACAATATTCAGATTGTCTTCTTTTCCGGTCAGTTTATTGATCACATTGATGGCGTATTCATTGTTATTATATCTGCTGCTAGAAATCAAACTCTCGTCAAAGAGTCCCGTTCCGCCAAAGACCAACACATTGGAATACTGTTCCGTAATGCCGTCATCCGCATAACGTAGACGGCGTCCCAAAGCAGCAATTCCATAGGACTGTTGTTCAGCGCTATCCACATCGAAACTTTCCGCATCCATCGGAACCAAAACGCTGGTCTCCGGAGATTCCAGCAGAAGCTGTGCAGTTCTGTTATTGGCCATTTCAAATTCCAATGTAACCGGTCTGGTGTAATAAGCAAGGTACGGCAAATCTCCGTCTCTCAAATCTTTGGTGTAGGTATTTTCATCGTCGTCTACAATATTGGCCCCAAAGAAATAGGGGGACTGTCCATAAATATTGGTGGAATCTGTTTCAGCAACTACTCCCTGACCGACAGTGATTCCCCATTCTTTCAGAAAAGCTTCCAAGTTTGGCAGTCCACCTTCCGGCTGCTGGATAGAAGCGACATAAATCAAAGTTTTGCCAAATTGTCCATTGTTGTCTAAGAAGGTATCCAGTTTCTCCAATTCTTTCGCACTGTAATCAGTGGTGGGAGAATAAATCACCGCGATATCGGCATCCTGATTGATTTCCTCTGTCTCAATATTCTGCTGCGTTGCCTCATAGTTGTTGTCTTCCAGCATAGAGGTCAAGCCCGGTACGTCCACTTCACTGTGCCCGGTAAGAATGGATACTTGAGACACTTTATCGTCCGTTACATACATCAAAGCAGAAGTCATCATTTGTTCCGCGCTGGAAGAAGTGGTCTGCTGATATGTAGTCTGGTCATAGCTGGTTTCAAACATATCATTCATATTAAGAACCTTGGTTCTCTTTTCTGTTTCCACAATAACGCTGTAATCTGTCACGCCATAGTCAGAATATTGAGAGGCAAAAGTCGGCTCCTCCAGCAAATCCACATAATCTACCTTTACATGACTGTTATACTGTGCATAGCTTTTAATGATCGAATTGGCTTGGTTGGCATACGTGTTATTGATCAAATCGGTTTCGTTTTTACAAACAGTGATATTAACATCCATATCAATATTCTTAGCAAAATCGATGGACTCGTCTGTTAACTGAAAAATCTGATTGCTCGTCAGGTCAATATTAGTTGGAAATCGTTCTAAAATTAAAGTAGCAATAATATTGATTACCACAACCGCCACGATAAACAGTGCAGTAATGATGGTAGCCATAGAACCGTGTCTGAAACGGCGGCTTTTTAAGACGCTGCCGATATGAATATTCGGCTTTTTGATACTAAGCTTTTTCATACACTCATTAACTCCTTAACTCCAGCGTTTTTTCTCTAAAATTCTCATCGTCAGGAAGTTAAATACGACAACTACGCTGATATAGAAGAGCATGTGCGAAAAATTCAAAATTCCTGAGGTGAAATCATTGTATCTCGTCATAAAAGACAATTTCGACATTGCGCTGGACAGCCAGTCAATCGGTATCATCTCTGCGATGCTGTCGATCATAAAGATAAAAAACATTGCCGCAAATCCACCAATAGCCGCTACCATCTGGCTTTCCGTCAAGGAAGAAATGAACATCCCGATGGAGATCAGGGAAGCACCCAGCAAAATAATTCCCACCAAGTTTCCAAAAAACATATTCCACTGAGGAGTCGCCATAGAAGCCATTACAAAAAAGTAGACGACTGTACTGGAAATCGCAATCAAAAACAGGGTAAAAGCCGCCAAAAATTTCCCCCATACAATTCCGTTTAACGACACCGGAGCTGTTAAAAGAGCTTGGTCGGTCTTCAGCCGTTTATCTTCACTCATCAGCCTCATGGTTAAAATCGGCATGGTAAAGAGCAAAATGGTAAACAAAGAAGCAAAAATACTGGAAATCTCGTTGGTCCGATAACCCGAAATCTGAATCACTAAAAATTGTCCGCCAAAAAAGAACAGAATCGCCAGATAAATATAACCCAGCGGCGATTTAAAATAAGCCTGAAGTTCCCTTCTGAAGATTGCCTGCATTACTCTTCACCCCCATATGCATTGTCTTTGGTCAGCTGCAGGAAGATATCCTCCAATGTCAGTTCGCTGCTGCGCAGGCTCATAAGAGGCCAATTCCGGCCCGCAAGACGTTTAAACAGCTCATGGCGGATGTCAGCGCCTTCTTCCGCCTCAATTACAAATTCATAAACGCCTGGTTCTTTTTCTCCCAGGCTGTCCACCTTTTCCATCTGTGGAATCGATTCCAGCATACTCTTCACTTCTGCCTCTGGACCTTCCACGCGGATGGTATACCGCAAATCTTCAGAAAGCCTGTTGGAAAGATTGGCCTCGGTATCGTCCGCAACCAGCTTTCCTTTGTTGATGACGATAACTCTGTCGCATACCGCCTGAATTTCCGGCAGGATATGAGAAGAAAGAATTACGGTGTGACTCTGGCTGAGATTTTTAATCAGCGTTCTAATTTCAATAATCTGTTTAGGATCGAGACCTACCGTCGGTTCATCGAGAATCAACACTTCCGGATTGCCCAGCAGCGCCTGAGCAATTCCCACACGCTGTTTATACCCCTTGGAAAGGTTTTTTATCATCCTTTTCCGAACGTCAGAAATTTTAACCAGATCACAGATCGCCGTGATATGGTTTCTCTTGCTGGCTCCCACTTTGACCTTTTTGAGGTCATACATAAAGCTTAAGTATTCATCCACCGTCATATCCATATACAGCGGCGGCTGTTCCGGCAGATAGCCGATTTTTTTCTTCGCTTCTGTGGGATTCTCCAAGATATCATAACCCGCAATTTTGGCCTGGCCATCCGTCGCGGATAAATAGCCGGTCAAAATGTTCATTGTAGTAGACTTTCCCGCACCGTTAGGCCCCAGAAAGCCGAGAATTTCGCCTTCTTTGACAGAGAATGAAACATTGTCAACCGCGACCTTATCCCCATACTTTTTGGTCAGGTTTTTTATTTCAATCATCAGGTTTTCCCTCCATTAAATCTAATTTTGTCCGATATATACCGTGAGGATACTGTTGGCAAAAATCATTGCCAGCATCGCAGGTGTGCTTTGTCGCAAGGGGCTGACAAAAACGATTCCTCCGGTTTTCTGGTTTTGGTACATCCCTTTCGTACCATTTTTTATTGCGAGCCGCAGACGCAGTCTGACGCTTACGCGAGCAACAAAAAATGTACCTTTCATCCTGTGCCTACCGGCACATCAGTTTCGTACCATTTTTTATAACAGACAAGAAATACAATTACTAATATATCACATTTAAGGTCATTTTGCCAGATGAATTTGTGAAAATATGTGAAATTAGTGTGTAAAAAGCTTGATTTTCTATCCCGTATTACAGATTGTCAAACAAATGAAAAAAGGACGGGAAAAATTCTCCCGTCCTTTTTATGCAAATCGCTGTTATTTTACAACAAACTTATAAATGGTCTTGTCATTGTAAACTTCGCCTTTTCTCAAAATCGGGCTGCCCAGATGAGGATGGGTTAGACAGTTTGGAATCATCTGGGTTTCCAGACAGAAGCCATGCCGTTTACCATAAGTACAGCCGTTTTTGCCCGCTACCGGATCCAGCATATTCCCTGCGTAGAACTGTACCGCAGGCTTATTGGTGAATACCTCCATGGTAATACCGGTAGACTCATTCTTTACCTCTACCGCAAGAGCGATCTGTTTTTCTCTGGTATTCAGCACAAAATCGTGGTCATAACCTCCGGTCACGTCAAAATCCGGCACCTGGTCGATTCCATCTCCAATTCTGGTAAACTCATGGAAATCAAATACCGTTCCCGCAACAGGCGCAACTTCTCCAGTAGGGCAGAAATCCGCGCCAACTGGGGTATAAAAATCGGACTGCATTCTGATCAGATGATTCTCGATGCTGCCGCTGTCCTGGCCGCCCAAATTAAAATAAGCATGATTGGTCAGATTCATCACCGTATCTTCTGAAGCGGTAGCGTAATACTCCAAGCCCAATTCATTTTCATCAGAAAGGGTATAGGTTACCTTGATGTCCGCTTTCCCTGGGAATCCGGACTCCATATCCGGGCTATGATAAGAGCAAACCAGTTTTTCTCCGCCTTCATAGGAAACGACTTCCATTTCCCACAGCTTGCAGTCTACCCCATCCGGCCCAGAGTGAAGATTATTGGTACCATCATTCTGTGCCAGCTGATATTCTTTTCCGTTGAGCAAAAACTTTCCGCCCGCCAGGCGGTTGCAGTTTCTGCCGATCACAGCGCCAAGATATCCGGCATTTTTCTGATACTCTTCTACTGTTTCATATCCCAGAAGCACATCTCTGATTTCGCCGTTCTGATCCGGTGTACGGATTGCATGAAGGGTCGCGCCATAAGAAAGCACCTCCACCTCCATCTTTCCGTTAGACAGGGTATAAAGCTCTACAGGTTTGCCGTAAGCTGTTCCAAAGGGTTGTTTTTGTATCGTAGTCATTGGAAACATCTCCTTCTCTATTTTTAGTTATCTACATTATAGCGAAACCTGTCTGCAATAGCAAGAAAAACTTATGGAGGAATCGTTTTAGATATTCCATAAAAAAATCCCTGTTGCAATAGCAACAGGGATTAAAAGCATTTTCGGCAAATTACTTGATTTCAACTTTCGCGCCGGCAGCTTCCATTTTTTCTTTGATTTCGTCAGCAGTTTCTTTAGAAACAGCTTCTTTCAACGGTTTCGGAGCGTTGTCAACAACTTCTTTGGCTTCTTTCAGACCTAAGCCGGTGATTTCTCTAACAACTTTGATAACGCCAATTTTGTTAGAACCAACTTCGGAAAGAATAACGTCAAATTCTGTTTTTTCTTCAGCAGCCGGAGCAGCACCTGCAACAGCGCCAGCCATCATAACCGGAGCAGCAGCGGAAACACCGAATTCTTCTTCGATTGCTTTTACTAAGTCGTTCAATTCCAAAACGCTTAAAGCTTTAATATCTTCAATAAATTTTGCAATATCAGCCATGATAATATCCTCCTAATAATTGGCCTTCCTCAGTTCGGAAAAGGGCCTGAATTTCTGTTGACGGATTAAGCTTCTTCGCTAGAAGCAGCTTCACCATTTTTTTCAGCGATTGCGTTAAGCGCAACGGCCAAACCGCGGATTGGAGCAACCAATACGCTGACCAACTGACCAACCAGCTGTTCTTTGGAAGGAAGTTTTCCCAATGCGACAACTTTGTCCACATCGATTACTTCGCCGTCCATATAACCTGCTTTAATGGTAAAGTTTTTATGGTCATCTGCAAATTTGCTCAATACTTTCGCAGCGGAAATCGGGTCTTCTTTGCTGATCGCAAGAGCAGTAGTGCCCTCCAATACAGCATTCAGCCCTTCCAAACCTGCTTCTTTCGCGGCAAATCTCAGCATGGTATTTTTTACGACGCAATATTCAACACCTGCTTCTCTCAGTTCTCTACGGAGAGCGGTATCGTCTGCAACGTTAATACCTTTGTAATCAACAACAACACCTGCGGCAGAATTTTTCAGTTTTTCAGCCAACTCTGCTACATATTGCTGTTTCTGGCTTAAGATCTTTTCACTTGGCAAATCGTTTCACCTCCATGTGATTCCTGCACTTTTCCAAAACAAAAAGCCTTTCCAAGCTTTTCAGGCAAGGAAAGGCATTACAATCTATTTATCAGACTCAAAATCAAATAAATAAAAGCTTTGCAGCGCTGCATACACAGCTCTTTCCTCGGCAGGCAGAGAAGAAACACAACTCTTTTAAATCAAGTACCTGCTGTCTTTAGAAAACTACAGCTTAATTATTATAGCGGGTTTTCTCTGCTCTGTCAAGCATTTTTCTGAGAAAACCGCCTTTTTCACTGGTTTTTCATTAAACGCCGTATTTACCGGTGTTAATTTTTACGCCAGGACCCATTGTAGAAGCAATGACGCAAGATTTAATATACTGTCCCTTTGCAGCGGACGGTTTTGCTTTTACGATCGCGCCCATCAGAGCTTCCAGGTTTTCTACCAATTTTTCAGTGCCGAAAGAAACCTTTCCGATCGGGCAGTGAATGATGTTGGTTTTGTCCAGACGGTATTCAATTTTACCAGCTTTCGCTTCTGTTACAGCTTTCGCCACATCAGGAGTTACTGTACCAGCTTTTGGAGAAGGCATCAAGCCGCGAGGACCCAATACTTTACCCAATCTACCAACAACGCCCATCATATCAGGAGTTGCGATTACAACGTCGAAGTCCATCCAGCCTTCAGACTGAATCTTCTGAACATATTCGTCAGAACCAGCATAATCTGCACCAGCTGCTAAAGCGGCATCCACATTGGCGCCTTTGCAGAAAGCCAATACTCTTACAGTTTTACCAGTTCCGTTTGGCAGTACAACCGCACCGCGGACCTGCTGGTCAGCGTGACGGGAGTCTACACCCAATCTAACATGAATTTCAACAGTTTCATCAAATTTTGCTTTTGCTGTCTGAATGGTCATGTCAACAGCTTCCGCAACCTCGTACAATTTTGCACGTTCGATCAATTTGGCACTGTCATTATAATGTTTACCGTGTTTCATAACTTTTCCTCCCTAAAAGTGGTATATAGCGGATTTTTCCTCCCACCAGGGTAATTAATCGATTACTTCGATACCCATTGAGCGAGCAGTACCAGCTATCATACTCATAGCAGTTTCAATATTAGCCGCATTTAAGTCAGGCATCTTTGTTTCAGCAATCTTCTGAACCTGTTCCCTGGTAATTTTTGCAACTTTTGTTTTGTTCGGTACGCCGGAACCGCTTTCAATGCCGCAAGCCTTTTTAATGAGAACTGCCGCCGGCGGAGTTTTGGTAACAAAAGTGAAGGAACGGTCAGCGTATACTGTAATCACTACAGGAATAATCAAACCGATATCGTTTTTTGTACGTTCATTAAATTCCTTTGTAAATGCCATGATGTTGACACCGTGCTGACCCAGCGCAGGACCAACCGGTGGTGCTGGAGTGGCTTTACCAGCCGGAATTTGAAGCTTAATGTAGCCAGTTACTTTTTGAGCCATAATTTGCACCTCCAAAAAATTGTGGTAAATGGCGGAACAGCCTGTTCTGTTCCTCCCACAAGCGTTTCATCTTTAAAATCTATAAAGTTAAAACGCTTACGCAGACAGGAAGCCTGCATAAGACTAGAATTTTCTAGCCAACCTTTTTGACCTGATTCAGTTCAAGTTCAACAGGTGTTTCCCTACCGAACATGGATACTGTCACTTTCACGCAGTTATTTTCCGTGTTGATTTCATTGACAATTCCGCCGAATCCTTCCAACGGACCGGCAACCACTGTCACGTTATCGCCCACTTCATAATCCACCTGAATCTGTACAGTTTCTACGCCGAGGGATTTCACCTCAGCCTCGGTCAGAGGAACGGGTTTGGTGGAAGAACCGACAAAACCGGTTACTCCACGGATATTTCTGACCACATACCAAGAGTCGTCAGTCAATATCATTTTAACCAGCACATATCCTGGGAAAATCTTGCGTTCCACTTCACGGGTTTTATTGTCTTTCACCTCAACGACTTTTTCAGTCGGCACGTTTACTTCATAAATGAAGTCCTGAAGATTGTGGTTCTCAACAACCTTTTCAATGTTCTGCGCCACCTTATTTTCATAACCGGAATAAGTATGGATCACATACCATTTTGCGGCTTCTGACATAATATTACTTCCCTCCAGAATACGAATTTGCAGTGGTTAATCTCATTCATCCTGAGAAAACGTTATCCTAATACCAGTCTTACCACTGTAGAAAGGATAAGGTCCAAGATCCAGATGAATACGGCCGTAACTGCTGTAAACCCTAATACCGCAAGCGTATTGTTCCGGGTCTGGCGTTTGGACGGCCAAACTACTTTCTTGATTTCGCTCTTAAGGTCCTTAAAGAAACGGGTGATTCTTTTGCCGAAAGACTTTTTCTCTTTGGCATTTTTATTCGTAGCATTTTTTGCTGCTTCTTTTGCCATAGCAAATGCACCCTTTCTTACTTAGTTTCCCTATGAACGGTGTGTTTCCTGCAGAATCGACAGTACTTGTTCATTTCGAGCCTGTCAGGATCGTTTTTCTTGTTTTTCATTGTGTTGTAATTACGCTGTTTGCACTCTGTGCAAGCTAATGTAACCTTAACCCTCATATCGGCACCTCCTGCTAACTCGGATTTTTTTGCCTCCCTCACGGTTCATTGCGTACAATTAAGGTCTGTCTCTTCGGGTATTTCTTAAAAAAGACCATAAAAAAATAGACCTTCCTTGAGGTAATATTTATCATATCATACTCGTCAAGGCTTGTCAAACTATTTCTCTCCGCTTTTTCCAGCTTTGTGCCTTCTCTACAACCTGGAATCGATTCCCAAAACCTAAATTAGAAATTTTTCCATTTTTCTCTTGGATTTCTTCCTTCTTATTTCATTTTTCTTCCAGTTTTTCTATAATTATGGTAGATATAATATTGGAAAAAATTTTATGGGCTGCCATATTTTTAAGAAAGGAAGAGAAACGTCTTGAAAGAAAAAATTCTGACCTGGATCAAAAATCATAAACCTCATACCATTGCCGTCACCATCCTGATTCTACTGCTGATCCTTTTTTTCCTGTTCTTCGCTATTTCAGGAATGTTCCGCTCTGTTGAGGAAAATCCATCTCCAACCGTTTCCAAGAACACCGTCGAACATTCTGAAGCATCCAGCAAACTAGCTGCCTCAGAACAGGAGCTAGAGGTATCCGACAAGCAGCAAACCAGTTCTTCCAACAGCTCCGATAACAGCGTGGTAAGCAGTCAAAAAGAAAATACTAACGCAAGTGAGGATCCCTCTCCCGACAACAATTCCGGAAATGCATCTGCCTCTTCCAACGGCTCTAATTCCTCCGGCAGTTCCCCTTCCCAGCCTGTCCATCAGCACGACTGGAAAGCCCATGAGGTCTGGGTATCTGATATTATAACCGTAGAGGACATCCCCGCCCAAACGATCTATGGTGCTCAGCTTTATACCCAGCAGCCAGACGGCACCTGGATCAGCAATGGAGAAATCTACTGGTTTGAAAATGGATTTACCATGGAGGATTTCAAAGCCATCCTCAAGGATAAAATTAAAAACGAGGGCTATATCGGCAATTATGTCAATCGGACCAAAACCATTCCCGCCGTTACCCATACAGAAGATCACGGAAGTTATCAAATTGACTACTATTACTGTGATTGCGGCGCCAAAAAATATTCTTAATAGACTTTATCGATCGAACCGCTTGCCATACGCCATTTGCAAGAGCTTGCACAGGAGATATTTTCCCAATAAAATATCTCCTGTTTTATTTTAGCAACATATTTTACCACTCCTTTTTGAACACCGAGGGCAAAATATTCTCTTTTTTCCTATTCGAAGCAGGCTCCGCAGTTTCATCTTGACAGAACGTAAAGATAACTATAAAATAAATAATGATAATGTATAGTTCATCAAAAGCATCATGTAAACGGATTTCAAATTATATGATTCTTTGCCAAATGACTAAATAAAAAATAGAACAAGCACTCTCAAAATGGCTAAGGGTTTTGGGAGTTCCTGACAAACATTACCTTAAATTTATTGGAAAAGGAGGGGAAACGCCTTTATGCCACCAGTAACAGTTGTACTGTTCTGTCTTGTATCTGCTGTAGTATCTGGTCTTGTTGTGGGATTCATTGCCTTTAAAATGGGCATTTCACATAGAAAAAAAGTTGCAGAAGCGGAAATCATCAGCGCTGAAACTGAAGCCGCACGAATTCGGGCCAACGCTGAAAAAGAAGCTGCTGCAAAGAAAAGAGAAGCCGTTGTAGAAGCCAAAGACGAAATACATAAACTTCGTACAGACGCCGACAGAGATATTAAAGACAGGCGTAATGAAGTTTCACGTCAAGAACGCCGCGTCGTTCAAAAAGAAGAGTCGTTAGACCGAAAAATGGATAATCTTGAGAAAAAAGAGGAAAAATTAAACGAGAAGTTAAGACTGGCGGATGAAAAATTGGAGGAAGCTGAAATTATCAAACGCAGCCAGATCGATAATCTGGAGCGCATCTCCGGCCTTACCGCTGAAGAAGCGAAAAATCAGCTTCTCGCATCCTTGGAGGATGATTTAGCCTATGAAAAATCTCAGAGAATCCTGAACTATGAACAGCAAATCAAAAATGAATGCGATGAAAAAGCCAGAGAGCTCATTTCCCTTGCGATTTCCCGCTGTGCCGCTGAACATGTGTCCGAAGCTACCGTCAGCGTAGTCCCACTGCCAAATGATGAAATGAAAGGCAGAATCATCGGACGAGAAGGCAGAAACATCCGTGCTATTGAAACTTTAACCGGTGTCGATCTGATTATCGACGATACGCCGGAAGCTATCACATTATCATGCTTTGACCCCGTCAGAAGAGAACTTGCGCGTCAGACCTTGGAACGGCTGATTGCCGATGGACGAATCCATCCTACCCGAATTGAAGAAACGGTAGAAAAGGTACGCCGGGATATGGATCAGAAGATGAAACAGGAAGGCGAGCGCGCTATTTTGGAAACCAACGTCCACGGGGTTCATTACGAAATCGTAAAATTGCTGGGACGGCTCACCTACCGCACCAGTTATTCTCAAAATGTATTGCAGCACTCCATTGAGGTTGCGCATCTAGCCGGTATGATGGCCTCTGAGTTAGGAGTAGACGCCGCTACCGCAAGAAGGGCGGGCCTGCTTCATGATATCGGAAAAGCTCTCAATCATGAAATCGAAGGTTCCCATGTAGAAATCGGCGTAGACGTCTGCCGCAAATTTAAAGAAAGCGCGGCTGTGCTTCACGCAATCGAAGCCCATCACAACGACGTAGAACCCAAGACTGTCATTGCATGTCTGGTACAAGCCGCGGATGCTATTTCCGCCGCACGTCCGGCTGCGCGTCGTGAAAATCTGGAAAGCTTTATCAAGCGTCTGGAAAAATTGGAAGAAATCGCAAATTCCTTTGAGGGAGTAGAAAAATCCTATGCGATTCAGGCCGGCCGCGAAATTCGGATCATTATTAAGCCCGAAGTGGTAAAAGATGACCGAATGGTATTGGTTGCCCGGGAGATTGTCAAAAAAATTGAAAACGAGCTCAATTATCCTGGACAGATCAAGGTAAACCTCATTCGTGAAAGCCGCGCTGTTGATTTTGCAAAGTAAATGATGAAAAGCAAATAGAAAGGAAGCCTGCCCCATAGGGGCAGGCTTCCTTATTGCTGTTTGTCGTATCGGTAAACAGAAATTTAGCTTGTTAATAAAAAACGACTTTTTCTATCACTTTCTTTCAGCGAAAGCAGGAAGCTATGCGGGGAGCCGCCCCGCACGCGGCCTACTTTGATCAGCGTCAAAGTAGGCAAAACGCTTCACTCAAACGCCGTGAAGGCTTGAAGTGGGTCTTAAAAGTTGGCTCCTAACGGAGTACAACGGAAA